>CAYPTZ010000754.1:0-2382 GCA_964413395.1 uncultured archaeon
GATCTTTTAAACAATTTTTTTTTACATGAAAAATTAACGAAAAGTAAATGAATACCCTTAATCAAAAAATAAATTATAAAAAAATTTTTCTTCAGGTAACGGCATTGGCTGGAATCCTTGCAGCAGTTATCTTTCGTAAAAACTGGAGTTCAGAAGCTCGCACTATTTTTATTAATCTACCAGGATTTAGTTTCATTCCCAAAGCAGATCCGGAAAATATTCTTGAATGGTTTTCTTTAATCCAAGATCAACCTTTTATGGCCTTCGTATTTCTTGATTTCTTTGATATTATTAATTATATACTCGTATTATTACTATTTATTGGTTTATATCTTATTTTGAAAGAAGAATACCCTCGTATTATGCTTTTTGCACTTACTACTGGAATAATTGGGGTAATATTATGTATCTATGCAAATCCTGCACTTCAAATAGTCAATTTAAGCAAAGATTATTTTTCAACCGCTATTCTTATGGAACAAAATGAAATTATTCTTCAAGCAGAAGCGATATTTTCTCGATATAGTACAGGACCGAATGAATTCGGAATACTAGTTTACTGCAGTCAATTTTGTTTTGCTTTAGCAGGATTAATATTTGCGATTACCCTAATCAAAAGTCCAATTTTTACCAAAAAGCAGAGAACTGTAGGAATTATAGCTCATGGATTACTATTATTAGTATTCCCTTTACTGTTAATATCCGCTGCATATTCATATATACCTATTCCTTTAGCTTCAATTCCATTACTAATTTGGTATTTTAGTCTGGGGAAATCGATTTGGAAATCAACCAAAATGCAAAAAACAGATGAGAATAATGCCTTACCTGAATAAATATTGCATTTTTTGCTGTAATTGTGATTGAAATAAGTTATATCGAAGATGTCCCTAGTTATTTCAATGTAATTGCAAAAATAATTTTAATAATCTTGATATTGGGAATTACTATGCTTTATAGATATGTTAAATACTTTGTACCTGAAAACCTTGAATTAATTAAGGATGAAGCAGAAATCACAAATCAAAATAACGCAGATATCAAAAGTGAAAAATAAATTTAATATCATTTTATTATAATGGATATAAATTATAAAAATGATCAACAATACTAACGGAATTATCCAGATAAGATTAGAATTGAAATGAATAAAAAAAAAGTGTGTTTTTATTAAAACAGATAAAAGTCATTTCACTCTAAACAATCATTTTCTATTTTTAACCTTGATAACAAATATTAAAGACATAATGGTGAAAGGATAAAGGAATGTATAACCAGGAATTGCAGAAACATTTTCATCATTAGAAGGAGTAGCACACCATTCAATTGCTTGTTTCAACAATGGCCAATCTGATTCTACATCATCAAGTTCATCATATAGATCCAGACCATCTCGAGTATCATCCTCTTCAAATTCGGGGTGTGGACCGGATAGAAAGACATTACCCTCACCATAGTTAAAACAAATGATTGCAGGTTTATTAATTAAAGCATAAGTCCCTAATATGGTGACATCAGCATTTTCATTTACTTGAAAATAACCTCCTCCTCCATACCAAATCGTCAAATTATCAGGTAATGATTTAGTAATCATATGATCATGAGTTTCGATGGTAATTTTTGTCATAGCATATCCAGGAAAATCGCAAATTTCGTATATTGGCCCAATTCCAATCCCATCAAATAGTTCCAAGAATTCTTCTTTATCTTCTTCTATAGGTTCCGCTTCAGAGGAAGGAGTCCATACTGTTGAATTAGTAGCATAAAAGGCTCCAGCACAAAATCCCATATAGGCTCCACCATTATTTATAAAATTTTGAATTAATTCTTTTCCTTCAATCCCTAATTCTTCCCAATAAATATTCGATCCTCCAGGAACAATAAGAATATCAATCTCGTCTAATATTCCAGCTTTAATATTTTCACTATTAATTTTGGTAAAATTACATCCAACCCATTCAACTAAATTCGGAAATGCGGTCATATCTTCATACCATGGAACGTTGCTTTCATAAAGAGCCACTTTAACTTCACTAAAATTAAAATTTTGATTAGTGCTATTTCCTTTTGTTAGGCACGTATTAAAAATAATAATCAAAAAAATGCTCATAGTTAATACAAAATTCTTGTGTTTTGTTATTTTTTTCATAATAATTTCCATCATTAATTTTTATACAAATCTTAAGTTGTGTTTCGATTATAATAATTGATAATCATTTAATAATAAAAAAAAAAGGATTTATAAATAGGATTGGTATGATTTTTTTTTTATCTTGAGTGTTTTGCATAACCGCTATTTTTTCTGATTTTGGTAAAAAAGCAAGTATGGTTCACGATAGAGAGCAAATTATCCCCAATTGTTCATTTAATTGACAAATGAAT
>CAYPTZ010000755.1:0-2379 GCA_964413395.1 uncultured archaeon
TATTAGCAGAATCAGACGATATTTCCTTTAAAATCGATCCTATTTCAGATTTTCCTCTATTAAATCAAGTTTCTATCGAAAGTGGAAGTTCGAAAGCATACATTATCGATGCAAAAATAAAGGAAATAGATTTACGAAAATCTTATTTTCAAGGAAGTGAAACAATATTTTATTTAATTCAAGTAGAAAAGGGTCAAATGGCTCCAGATGCAAAAAAATCATCTTTAAAACGTTCCTTTGACAAATTAAATGTAAAATGTAGTGAAAATGCATTTAAAAAATTTGAATTAAAGATTGGAGATATTGTATCTTTTAATGGGAAAGTAAAAAATGACAAAAAATTGAAGATTATTTTGCAAAATATTAGAAAATTTGATAAAAGTTCATAAGATGTTCAATATTTTTCTTTTAATCTCGAATTTTAAAAGAATGAAACTCTTCTTTTTTCTCTTCATATTGATATGCAACTTTGGTAACATTTGCAAAGCGAGGACCTTGATAAAGCCAAGATAAAATTTCTTTCAAAGAATTTTTTGGACCTTGTGCGAGAACTTCAACCGTACCATCAGGTAAATTTCTAACCCATCCAATTAAACCTAATTGATTAGCGACTTCTCGAGTGCTTCCCCTATACCAGACGCCTTGGACTCTTCCATAAATTATTGCATGAAGTTGCATTTCAAACATCTCATAATAATATTGCTAGACCATTTTCTTTTTCAATTTTAAATTCATTTTGAATTTTACTAAGAAGATCTTCAATTATTCGCTTTTTATTTCCTTCAAACTTATTTTGAATGAAATATATAATATCATTCGCGATTTTGGGCATTCTTTTCATAATCAATAAAAAAAATGAATTCAATTCTGAACGATTTGAAGCAATATTGGTTTTTGATAGATAATTATCTATTAATGTTTCATTTGAATCAAACAGAAAATTATTCAATATTTCAAAATTATAACCTTTTCTTGACCATATTCGTTGTAATTGAGTATCTATTGAATTTTTTTTCATTATTTTTATCAATTCAAGAGGTTTTAATTTATTAAGAATTTCTTGTGGAGTACAATTTGAATATATTCCAGGTAATAATATCATAAGCGATTTTGCTGCCTGAAATCTGATAGAATTCTTTTTATCCAATAAAAGATGGTAAAGAATTTGCACTGATTCAATTGATCTTATATTTCTTAAAATTGAAGCTAAAGTTTCTCGACATTGGGGATCAGGATCATTAAGATAATTTTTTAAAATAAATAATGATTTGGAATAGTTTAAAGCCCCTAATTTATATATTGCATCTTCTCGTAAATCCCAATTTAATTTTCTATTTTCTAATCTTTTTCTTAAGGTCAAAAATAATTCTTTTTTTTTTTCATTGGATAATTTAGAGAATATTTTGATATGATCATTTATTGGGAATTCATTTGGTTCAACTTCAAAAAGTATTTGACCAGCATTTAGGCTTAAAGCTAAATTTTCATCAATTAATGCATTAACTAAATACTTTTTATAAATGTCAAAATGTGATATAATTTCTCTCTTTGCATAAATGTATACATTATATTTGATAGAAATTAAAAATGAGATCAGATATTGACACATATTACTGATTTCATCTTCGTTTAATACCAGATAGATTTTATTTTTTAATTTCATTGATGAAAAACGTGAAAAATTTAAGATTTTTACTAATCTCAGAATTTTATTCCTAATATTTTTCACAGGATGGATTAATAAGATGATCAAATCAGCTTCAGTTATATTTATTGAAAAAATCTTAGATAATTCTTCAAGAGATGAAATTTTTTTTTTTTTTATTACAAAATTCTGGATTTGTGAAGCTAAATGATTTAAAAAATTGATTTTCAATTGTTCCATAAAAACACATCAAATTTATCTATTTATTTATAAAGAAATTCCAATTGCATTTCCAATTCCAATAATTACAATAACATCTTCTGGTTTTGTTTCAGTTCTAATTATTCTTTTTAACAATTGAATTATTTTCAATTTTGATGACATTATTTCCTCACTAATTGGTGACACTGCTTCAATCATAGACTGGCGACAGACAATTGCTTCTAATTTAACTATTGGATTATGTTCAATTGCAACAGTTTCTATTTGAAATTTATCAACATTAATATTTTTCCCTGCACCAACTGCCACTCCTAAACCCTGTGCAATTGTCCCAGATTTTTCTCCTTCCATTCGCAAATGGGCATCAATACTTACAATTAATGAAATTTTTTGATCTTTTTTTTCTATATTATTAATCAAATTTGCTACTGCATCTCCAGGACTTCCTACTCTACATTCAGGTCCTATTGGTCTAAGGAGAAAACATTCTCTAGAATCATATTGAATTTTTT
>CAYPTZ010000756.1:0-2379 GCA_964413395.1 uncultured archaeon
AGAATAAAAGAAAAAATATTTAACAATATTTTGCATAATGTGAAGTTATAATTTAACGACTTATAACATTTTTTTTTTTTTATCAACAGAAAGAAGATACTATAAATGATAGGTTTCTCCCAAATGAATAAGAAAAATGGATCTAAATATAATCAAAAAAAGGTAGCAAAAGAAAAAAAAAAAAGGAATTCACACCCACCAATTTTGATTCTTCTCTTCTTATCCATTCTATCAATTCAAATAGAAATGTATTTCCTCAATTCTCAACAAATTCAACTAAATTTAAAAAATGAATCCTATAATAATATAAATATAGGATTTACTGCCAATTCAGATAATTATTCTTCAATTACTACTCCTATACTTAATCAATCAACACTATATCAATCTATGAATGATACTATTGATATTGTTATCAATAATTTTGTAAATATGTCCTATATTTTACTAATAAATAGTGATTTTTATGATACCGGATATATATTTCAACCCCTTTACTCTTTGTCTATATCTGTATTGAATTTACCTGTTGGATATAATTCTCTAATATTTCAAATATATAATTCCACCATGTTATCAGATATGGCTGTCATTTATCAAATGGAGCTAGAATTTACAATTCATAAGAATACTTCTTTTCAAGTGTTATCACCTTATCTTTTGGGTAGCTTAGTGATAATTCCTATTTTTATCATTATGGGTAGAGGAATATTTAATTTTCATTCTAAAAAAGTCTTTCAACAAATATTGCATCCAAGTAATTTTACTTCTAAATTCTTAAAAGAAATTCACATAAAAGATTTGATAATGATATCAAATAAAACTCAATATAGAATGACAAAATCAATTCAATATCAACTAAAGTTTTTTGATCATAATCTTGATAACCTTGATGAAGGAAGCTTCTTAAAATTAATATAATTAAAATAGAAAAAAGGGATTGCAAACTTAAACTAAATTTTGTGATAAAAAATATGTTAGTCTTCTTAATTAATACTTCAATAGATAATTATTCTTTCCAATCTGTTCCCTTTTCTACTGATCAAACCAAAATGCAAAAAATTTTGCTCTATATTCAAAAAATATTTCCAAATCGGACATCAGCTATAATTACATATACTAAGCTCAAATCAAAACTAAAAAAAAAATTTCAAATGGATGATAAAGAAATTCATCGAATTTTAACACATTTCCTCGATTTGGAAATATTATTTGTTGCTAATGATGATTCGATACATATTAATATTCTATCTAATGAAACTAGAAAACAAATTCATACTCTTATAAAAAAATTTCCAGGAATTTATGGACACTATTTAAAAAAAAAACTTCAACTTGGCTCTCATCAAATTCTTTGGCATATAGAATTTTTACTAGAATTTCAAATGATTTATTATATCCATTTTGGAAAAATTAGAGCTTATGGACTTCAAGATGTTTCATCTGAAGATTTAAAAATAGGTTTCTTTATATTAAGAAGAACATTGCGAAATCTTTTAAATTGTTTAATGAACCATCCTCAGGGATGCAATATAACGACAATTGCTTCAGATATTCAACTCAAACCAAATAGTACTATTTATGCTATTAAAAAACTAATAAAGCATAAAATAATTACAATGATAGATTTCAACCAAAATTTATATTCTATTCTCCCCAAATTTTCCACGACTATTGATAATTGTCTTCTACAATATTCTTCTTTATTTATTTAATATGCATAACATATTACTACGATTAAATCATCTAATATACATTCAATTTTTTTGGAAGAAAGGTTGAGGGATACTAGAGTAGCTTTCACAAGATTTTTGAAGAATGAAAGCTGATTAAAGCTAGTATAACGTGCATTAAATTCCTGAATTTTTAGCATGGCTTAATAAATTCAGCTTACATAATAAATCAAGAATATCTCTTTTAATTTCTCGTTGATGCGATTGTTAGATGTAGATTTAGTTAATTTTATCGAATCGTTAGGAACTGTAATTTTTTTCTAATTTGGATAGATTAGTTGCTTCATCTTCAAAGATTGATGAATTTTTATATTGAACAAGATCTGTCATTTAGATTAAATTAATCCTAAATATTAATAAATTTTTAGGGTGGTATTCATGCAAAAAGAATGGAACCACTCAAGTAAAGTGATAAAGTAAATTATTTTTGGATTAATAAAGAAATAATTTCTAAAAAATTTATTCCATGGATCCTAATTACTTTATTAGGGGTAATTATTCTTATTGCTGGATCTTAAATGGGCTTTCTCAACAACTCAGGATATAAAGAATTTTTGAAATGTAAAGAATTCTTAATAATTTTTCAAATATCTGATTAATTTTACCAATCCTTCAGGTAATGATTTTTAAATTTTATTCCATTATA
>CAYPTZ010000757.1:0-2375 GCA_964413395.1 uncultured archaeon
TCTCTTCCTGTCTCTATTTGGTCTTCGATACATTTAATAATTGCTAGAATTCCTAAGACTTGATCCATATTTCCATGTAGATCAACATAAAAATACCCATTTAATAATTGATCTCTGGTTTCTGAAGCATGTTTCCTTTTTTTATATAAAAGATCAATCATATTTATAGTCTTCTTCAATTTCCACTTTATAGTTTTTAATTGGATTGATATTATTTTTCTATTCAAAAATTTGATTTTTTTCCTATTTTATGAAAAAATTTTTGAATACACATTTTAAGAAAACTAATCATATTCTGTGGTAACTTAATTAAAGGTAAAAACCTCAAAGTACCAATAGAAGAAATTGAAAATGATTCACAATAGTCAAATCTTATGTCGGTTGAAAAAGTGGAAATGATGGAAAAAAAAGGAACTTGCGTGAATACAAACTGTGAATTTGATTTTTTTGAATACCCTGAATATGTGAATATAATATTTTCAAAGAATATCTTTTTATATTTATTTTTAATAAATGGATATAAGTAGGGAGAAGGTATTAAATAGTGATTTCCAGGAATATTCATATCTCTAAGGTTATTTAAATCAAATTTATTAATATTATTTATAATCATACAAGACTATCTGGTTATTTGGTCTATAATTAGGATTATAAATAATATTAATAAAATTCTTCCATTTAGAAAGATTTCTACGAGCCAAGCATTCCGGAATTTCATCGGGAGAAAAAACACTTTTTATCTGCAGATAATAAATTCTCCAATTCAGCGTTAGAATAAAACCTATAAGTTTTCGGTCATACTGTAAATCGATTACTCTATCAGGGTTTTTTCGAATTTGATGGAATATTTTCCCAAAAAAATATGTTTCAAAAGTATTAAATAATTGTTCGCATTCTTCACAAAAATAATATCCCTTAATTACCCATTTTGATTCTTTAATTTCTCCATTCATATCTGAAAGAATGTAATTTTGAAATTTTTTTTTTAAATATGTGAGAAATGCCCGAGGAATAATATGGGAATTACATAATATGGTGTGCTTATTACAAAATAAACATTGACCACGAATTCTTTCATTTTTCATTATTTATCAAAGAATATTTTGAAGTTATCATAAATAAGTATTGCTTAGGAAATATATTATTATATTTATCTTCATAATAAAAATGCTGAAAAAAAAAACTAAAATACTTCCCCATTAACGTTTTCTTCAGTTTTATTTATTAAAGATTAATGAGTTCAAGATCTTAGAAATGATAACTATTGTAGCAATAGTTATCATTTTGGAATTTTTTCTCATTTCAAAATCCGATTTTACTAATAATAAGCGAGGGTGAAAGTTATCATTTCAGTAAGTGTCCAAAATCCACAAAATTATATTGAATCATTTTACAAAATAAATCCAGAAATAAAAGAAGTTTATGCAATTAAACGAGTTAAATTTGCATTAAATTTAGAACAAAGAACAGAATTAATTGAAAATTCAAAAATTAACTATATTCACTATCTAATGATTAAAACTCAATTGGAAACAGGATTGAGGGTTAATGAATTAGCAAATTTAACAATTAAACAAATTAATTTTAACCAGGATATAATTCAAATTAAAACTCGAACTGGAGATAAATATGTCAAAGCATGGAGAACAAAAACTTTATCTTCTAATAGAATCATTCCAATCTCAAAAAAACTTAAAAATGAATTGAAATCTTATATTGCAACTAGGAAAAATGGATATCTTTTTATTAGTCAAAAGAAAACTCCTTTTATAAAGAATTCTATTATTCGTTTTATAAATAAATATGCTAAAAAATGCCTATCTATAGGCGAAAATATTGGCAGTCATTCATTAAGGCGAACTTATGCTTCTTACATGGTTAGTGAAAAAATCGAAATTGGTAAAATTTCAAAGATGTTAGGTCATTCTTCTATCAAAACTACTATGCTTTATCTATTTGATATAGTTAGTCAAGATTTTAATGACGTTAGACAAGTATTGAAAAAAATGAATAAGAAAAGGAGATAGAATAGGAGAATAGTATTGTGGTAATAGATAAAGTTAATAATAACATAATCTTTATTGATTCCAAGATTGAGGTTATATTTCATCCTTTAACAAATACCCCATATCTTCTAAATGAATATTTAATTGAAGGGATGGAAATTACTGGAATTGTATTTCAAAAGGATGGAGAATTAGATTTTCTACAAAAAAGAACCAAGTGAAACAAAAATTAACGTAATAGATTATAATCCTAAAAAATTTATACCGCAATCATTCCAAATTCATCAATTTACATTTATTTTACAAATAGATGAATGGTTTCAAACAAAATATAATAAAGATATAGAAGAAAGGATTTTTTTTGAAAAT
>CAYPTZ010000758.1:0-2374 GCA_964413395.1 uncultured archaeon
ACCGCGTATTGGCAATAGTAATTTATTGAAGTTTATACCCAATAGCCAAATTTATTGAAAACATATTATCATTTATTTCGCCACCTAAATTACCAGGTTCAGCAGGCCAGTCAGCAACTTTTGTGAAATTCAGATAGTAGTCAGCACGCAATCCAAGCTGAATTTTTGATAAGTCATATTTTATTCCTCCACCAAGTATCACACCTAATGATGTCTTTTTTAATTCGTCAATCTCTTCTAAACTATCAAAATGGTTGCTATATCCAATTAAATAGTCAAATCGAGGCCCAATACTAATAAACGGTGAGATTTTTTCTTTAAATTGATACTTAACATCAATCAGAGTGTTTACAGAAAAATAATCTGACGCTGCCTTTTCAATCACGGTTTCTCCAGTCAATTCTCCCATCGGGTTAATCAATTGAAGCTCACCCTTACCACCTTTTCTAACTAATCCTAAATTGCTTGATAAGTTGAAATATTTTTTGTCCAAGTAATCAAGTCCTACGAAAACTGAGTAACCTACAAGTGTCTCATTATATGGCTCTAAATCCATACTACCAATCTGCCAATCAAGTTTTGAAAGGGTTGTACCTCCTTGTATTTTAATTATTTGTCCATAAGTCAGAATTGATATTGTCAATCCCGCTAATAATAATCCTAATCGTTTCATATTTAATTGATGTTTCTAAGAAAACGTATTGCTCATATTATTATTGCCAATGTTCCTGTTGTATGATGTCGTTAGCGCCTGCCTGACTGCCAAAGGCAGTTAAACCGGCAGGCGGGTTTACCCGCCGTCCGCGTGTCGCTGAAGCTTTAGCGGAGGCGCAAGCGAAAGTGTAGGCGGGCGTTCGTACCTGTCACCGACCAATAGCGCCGGGATCCACCGTGGAAAATGCTTTTTTTAGAAACAAAAAGCCAAATAAACCCGTGATCCCCAGCTTACCTATATTGGTGTTAGCGAAAGTAATTATATCCATTTATATACCGGACCTTCAAATATTGAATAGTCAAAAATGTATAATCGTACAAATAAACTCAGAAGCGAAATATTCAGATCTTTGTTCTTTACTTTTAGGTAATTATCTGAATATAAGTTAATTTTAATTCGTTTTTTCTGAGATGCTTGTTTAGAATCAAGCCTGATTAACCAAACCTAAAAGAGCAAAGTATGAAAAGTTTAGTCAATAAAATACTTGGAATTACAATTTTATGCATAGGATTGAGCTATGCCTGTGATGATGATGATCTAAACAAAAATTCTTTTATATGGCAAGGATGGTGGCATAGTACAGATGATCCGACAAATTACGGAACCTTTACAGCTGATATTTCAATTGAAGGTCAAAACCAAGATGTTTACGGGGGCAATGGATCACTTCAGGGGACTATGAAATGGTTTGACATAGATGGAAATACATTAATAGATGAGAACATCTCCGGTGAGTGGAACAATGACTATACAAATAATCACATTCTGAGTTTTGATTTTGATATTACAATTTCTGAAGAGTCATTCACTTTTGCAGGATATTATGGCAGCGCTGCTGACAATATTGAGGGAGATGAATTTGTCATCGGTTATTATAATTATGGTTCAGAGGCAGGACAATGGAGGACAAGTCCAGTTGACAATACTGTGAAAGATCCAACTATCCTTGAAGCTTTCCTGCTGGATACCGAATTATCATTGTTAGATCTGTGCTGGGCAGATCCTTTCTTATATGCCACTGGAGTTACAGGTTCTGATTATATAGTAATAAAGATAAATGTACAAAATGGGACATATGAGACTATTACCACAAATTGTCCCGGTCCACGGGGAATTGCTTATAACGGCAGTTCTTTCTGGCTTTTGAGTATCGAGCCTGAAGCATCCAGATTATATAAATATAATACTTCCTGGATCCTGGATCAGGATTATCCCATCGACTTGGTTAACCATGGAATATTTGGAACTATTCCGGAGGACATAGCCTGGCAAGATAATGGCCTGGTAAGTTTTATTTCTTCAAATTCCTTACTAGATGATGGAATTAAATGGATAGATCCTGTTACCGGGGAAAGTACTACCCTGATTTCCTCGGGTATTTACAGAGCCCACGGATTAGCAGCAATTGCGGATGAATTTTGGACCTGTTTTTTTGCTGCTGGAGGAGATTGGTGCAGGTTGGAACATATAACTCACTCCGGACAGCATGATACAAGTTTTTATATACCGGTCAATGAAGTTGGACCAGTTGCATCCCAGGAGGGTGATATTTGGCTGGCCTTAAATTCAAATCGGGTAATATATAAAATTGGAATTAGTGAATGATAATGACTTTCCTCGTTCCTGACTTAACAAAGCAGGCAATTTATCCGGGGATTC
>CAYPTZ010000759.1:0-2366 GCA_964413395.1 uncultured archaeon
GGAACTAGTAATGCGAGTTCTCCAAAAGATCCTAATTATAATCTCTATAAAGAAGATTCTTCTAATGGAGATAAAGTTGAAACCGGAACAATTAACACTATTTTGTTAATAGATGCTATTGTTCCTGATTTCATATTAATGAATTACTTTATCTTGTTAACAGAGTGTAAAGTAAGTCTATTATTTGATCAAAAAGTAAAAACAAAATTTAAGGAAAAAGCAACTGGAACCACTACTGATGCAATTGCAGTTGTTTCTACTGAACAAGGTCATAAATTTAAATCGTTTGGATTAGCTACAGAATTTGGATACGAAATTGCCCAAATATATCAAAAAGCCTTATGTGAAGCATTAGAGAATTGGAGGTCAACTTCATTTTAAAAATAATAAAGGATCTTAAAAATTCAATTAGTTTCCTAACAAGAATACCAATAAATCATTCATTTGAAAATTTCTCAGAAGTATCTAAAGCCATGTGGCTTTTTCCATTTGTTGGTTTCATTGTGGGTCTTATTGCAGGGCTTTTAGGAATATTGTTATTGGAAATTTTACCGTCAGTAATTGTGGGCTTTATTATTTTAGGTTTTCTGATCTATATTACTGGAGCGCATCATGCAGATGGATTGTTTGATTTTGGTGATGGTTTAATGGTCGTTGGATCTCCCGAACGAAAAATATCTGTAATGCATGATGTTTCTATAGGTGCTGGTGGATTTGCACTCGGTTTTATTGTATTGACTATTACTGGCTTTTCTATTGGATATTTAGGTGAAATTCTATTATTGTGTATTATTTTTAGTGAGATTAATGCAGAATATTCCATACATATCGCATGTTGCTTTGGGAAAAGTGCAAATACAAAAACAGCTCATGATTTTATCATACAAAATTCATGGAAAGACTATATCAAATCAACATTATTAGTAATTTTCCTTACCTCTGTTATTTTAATATTAATTGGGCATCATGGTATAATATTTTTCAATTATATTGATTCAATATTTCCCAATGAACTTGCACTTATAGTAGATATGGATTTTTGGCAATATAGTATTTTGTTATTGTTAATTTCTATAATTTTACCTTTAATTACTTCACTTATTTTTAATAAAATTGGAAAGGAGCAATTTAATGGATTGACTGGCGATGTATTAGGGGCATTACATGAGATAACTCGCATGGCCAATTTGCTAATTTACTTAATAATTTTTACTTAAATTTAGTGAGATATATACTATGGATTTAAAGAAAGATGTGATGATACCTTGCATCATAATGGCTGGTGGAAGAAGTAGTAGATTTGATTTTAATAAATTAAATCAAAATGTTAATGAAAAGCCCTTAATTACTATTGATAACCAAAAATTAATAGATATTATTATTAAAGAAGTAAGAAATTGTTCAAATATTTCAAATATATATATCGCAATATCAAAACATACCCCTCAGACAGAAAATTATTTGACTAACCATCTTTCATCTGAAATTAAGATTATAGAAACTCCAGGTGTTAATTATCACGAAGATTTGAAATATGTAATTAAGAAACATAAATTTGAAAAAATATTAATTTTAACTTCTGATAATCCTTCCATTTCTTCAAAATTTTTAGATGAATTTATTATGGCATATTTTTTACAGAAAAAAACTGCTTATAGTGCAATGATTTCAACTGTAAATTTTAAAGGGAAAGATAAAAATGAGATCAATAATACTGAACTATATCTTGATGAATTTGGTAATCGTTATGTTGTTTTAGGGATAAATATTATCGATGGAAATAAAATTGATGAGAAATATATGGAGCAAGGAATATTCAACACAAATAATTTAGCTCTGTTGAATAACATAAATAATTACTCTCAATATTGTAAATATCTCCAGCTATTGAAAAGATGATGATAATGGAATGTAAAATTCATAATTCAAATGATTCGGAAATTGAGCTATTTTTGATTCGTCATACTGAGGTCCTTAACCCAGAAAAAATATGTTATGGTAGAATAGATATTCCTTTATTGCCATCTTATAAAAATATTGCCCAAGATCTAAAAAAAAAATTGGATCTTGATAATTTTAATCATGAGGTTTATTCTAGCAATTCTATAAGATGTAAGAAATTAGCTACGGCAATTTTTCCTAATAAGAAGGAAATAAAGGTTCTACCTTCTCTTAATGAATTAAATTTTGGGAATTGGGAAGGAATAAAATGGTCTGTCATTGAAAAAACGCCTGAATTTCAAGAATGGGTAGATGATTTTGACATTTGTCAAACTCCGGGTGGCGAATCGTATGTTGAGTTACAATTTCGGGCTTGGAATGCAATTAAAAATATTATTAATTCCTCTGAATCAACCAAAATATTT
>CAYPTZ010000760.1:0-856 GCA_964413395.1 uncultured archaeon
GTGATTTGGAATTTGAGTTTTAAGGGTCGGTCCACGATTATTTTATGGTAACCAAAATCTTCATTATCAAATATTTTAGAATGTTTCGTTTCCTTGAATTCTCCATAAATTTTTGTGATCTGAGCAATTTGGTCTTCACTGATATAATTCCGCTTATCACCTAGGCTTACTTTCATCTTTTCAAAGAAATTCACAGAATTTACTAATAGTATTTTACCCTTCCGCACTGCTCCTTTGGTTTTATCCTCATTCTTTTTGTTCGTTAGAATCCAGATATAAGTAAAAATTCCTGTGTTGTAAAATATTTGTCCAGGCAAGGCTACAATCCCTTCTAGCCAATCGTTTTCAATGATCCATTTACGAATTTCCGATTCACCAGAACCAGCATCACCTGTAAAGAGAGGACTACCATTAAATACTATAGCCACTCGACTTCCGTGTTCATCATCCTTCATTTTTGACAGCATGCTCTGTAGAAAGAGAAACGACCCATCTGAGGATCGTGGAGTGCCAGCACCAAATCTTCCGTTGAAACCAAGATCTTCGGCTTCTTTTTCAACCATTTTTTTCGAGGTCTTCCAATCTACTCCAAAGGGGGGGTTCGCTAGCATATACCGAAATGATTTGCCTTTATGCCCATCATCGGAAAAGGTATTACCAAAATAAATATTGTTTTCATCTTGTCCACGCATCAACATCTCTGCTTTACAAAGAGCAAAAGATTGATCATTTATTTCTTGTCCAAATAGTGCCACTTCTGCACTGGGGTTTAAATTTCGAATATATGTGTCAGAGACTGTTAGCATTCCACCCGTACCACATGCAGGATCATAAATCGTTGTAATTGAATCTTGTT
>CAYPTZ010000760.1:866-2361 GCA_964413395.1 uncultured archaeon
AACTAAGATATCTTTTTCTTCATTTAACAGTAAATTTACCATTAATTGGATAACTTCACGTGGTGTATAAAATTCTCCAGCCTCATTATGTTCAAAGGCTCTACGGATTAATTCTTCAAAAATGTGCCCCATTTCATAGTTTGATACTACTTCTGGGTGGAGATCAATTTGTACAAACCTTTGAATAATATGATAAAGCAGATCATGTTGTTCCAGCTTTTTTACCTGATCATCAAATTTAAATTTTTCAAATATTTCTCTAACATTGGAAGAATATGAATTAATATAATGCCGTAAATTGGCAGCAATGTCATTTGGATCATCCAAGAGTTTTTGGAATGTGTAATCACTTATATTTGAGAAGGAGTAGCCTAGTTTATTCGCCACATAGTCTTCTACTTTATCGATTCCTAATTTTTGTCCTTTTTCAAACAATTGTTTTATTTTTAGTTTGGAAGGTTCTAAAATACAATCAAATCGCCTTAATACACAAAAAGGTAATAATACATTTCCCACTTCTTTCGTTTTATAATATCCTCGTAAAATTTCAGCGTTATCCCAGATTAATGATGCAAACTCTTTTGAATTAGCCATAGTTTTTTAACTCTTAAATAAAAATATACTTCTTCTTTTGTTAATTTTCTCCTTAAAACTTAAATAAATTCTGCAAGAGAAAGAAGAGTTCGACAAAATAAATTATTCAAATGAGATTTGGGCTTTTTTTAGTGAATATTTTAACATAGAATTCCTCCAAATATTTCTCAAAGAGTTATCAGATAGTTGAATGTAATCCTCAAAACGCCAAAACTGTTCGAGTATCATTACAAATTGTTTCCGATTACTTATAAATAATAATGGAAAATCATTTTGTATCGATTGAGTATTAATGAAAAAATCCATACCTGGAGAACTTTGGAATTTCATCATATCAGAGAGAAGAATTTGCACAAGAAAATGAGGATGTCTCCATCTTAATCTTCGTTTTAGAGAATCACGGACAATTAAGGGAAGTAAATATCCATAGGAATTGGTACTTAAATACAATTTGATATCATAGAAAAAAACCTGCGCTGAGGAACTCATACAGATTTATTCTTATTTGGGTAAAAAAACTACAATCTTTTACAGATAGATCAAATTAAAAATAAAATAATGATTTGAGTTGAGTGATAATATATGGTGTTACCATTTTTTACTGCCATTTTATTTAAAAAAACTAAAGAAAAATGTCATAAGAAAATTTCCCAAAAGAATGGATTAAATATTGGAGGATTTTTCATCAAAAAGAAAATAATATAAGGTCATTTTAATACAAATGTATGCAATATATGATATAATCTGGTTCTAAACGCTTAAGTCATATTACCAATTCAAATTTTTTTTATCTTATTAAATTAAAAATTATATGGTATCAAATGCTTTAAAAATGCAGATTTTTTTTGAGTCAGTTTCAAATTATCCGAAATAAAAAATTTATTATCCGAAATGGATGAAA
>CAYPTZ010000761.1:0-2359 GCA_964413395.1 uncultured archaeon
GCAAATATTGTGCATCTATTTCATTAGAATAAGGAAAAACAACAAAAACATATTGACTTATTTCATTGAAAACATTGTAAGAAAGGGTAAAATTATATGAATCCTTAATTTTTATTCCTATTTTTGCGGATTGAAAGAAATTTTTTTCTAAAACCAAATGATATGTCTCTAATATATTAATATTAGTATATCCAGAATTATGATTTGCTTCACTAAATTGATTATTCTCAATAATTATGTAACTTACATTTTTTATTTGTAAAAATTCTAAATTATTATTTAGTAATTGTATTGTATTTGCATCTACTAAAGTTAAAATCTCAACAGAATTATTTTTAAAAATTAGATTTTCACTATCATAAAAATAACTAGATCCTGGAAAAGCAAAATCATTGTCTGTAATAGTTATATTATTACATTTCTCAAATGCACAACCAGTACCTATTGTATTATAATAATATCGAAAATTGGGGGGAATATTGACCTCATTTTGAATATTATGTATAGTTATGGATGTACTATTAAATGATTCGATAAATCGAACTTGATTTTTATTTTCTGTGTTCAATCGTATAAATAATGAATCTAAAGTAATGTTTTGGGAGTTATATATATACTTCTATAAATATCATTAAATGTGCAATCAATTATTGATATATTGCTTGAATTTTCTATAAAAATCGTTTCATAATCAAAATTATCTAAGCGAAAAGAATAATTCTTTATCTGAACATTGGAACAATTAAGAAAATAAAATATGGGATTCTCACCATATGATATACCAATATCTTGAATTATTAAATATTGTGAGATTTTTTGGAATTTAAACGTTTGATTCTCTCCAAATTGTTGAGTAAAATTGTTGATAATATAAGGATCTTCCCAAGAATTTCCTGATCCACTAGAGATATAATTCTGAATGGAAGTATTATCAATAGTAATGTCATAATGATTATAGTTTTCATTGTATGTATGTAAAGATGATGATATTATAGAAGATGTGTTCAAATTTGAATTAGGGCTATAAATTTGATTTTTATAAATTCCTTTTCCGAATAATAAAGAAATTATTATTGTAAAAAAAAGGATGGATGTAATTGTTTTTTTTTTCATGGATTTTTGCACTTTTTTTTATTTTTCTTTACCTGTTAATCTCAAAATTATTATATCAAATGGAATATTAAAAAGCTTAGACGTTTTGCCCCGCAAACTAAGTTTTTTAAATTAATTTGGATATGAAAAGAAATGATTAACTAATAAAAATAATAAATATTCAGAAAGGTTGATTTGAGATTATGTTTTTATAAAAAGCCTTCTTCATCCATTTGTTCAACTTTATAGTATATTTGTTTAAGAGTATCTTTAGCTTCTGCCCATTTAGTATGATCTGAATTAGTTAAATCATCAAAATATTTTTCTAACATCTTAATTGCTGCATTTCTTTCGCGTTGTATACGATTTTTTAAACAAAATTCAAATTCCACTATATCATGAATACCCAAAGATTTCATAATATTTTCAATAAGATCATCATCTGGCCATTCCATTTCTTTCATTTTTTGAATTTTATTAAATATTTCTTGCTTGTTGACTGTTTTTTTCAAATAGTTTACCGTCCCATGTTAAAATTTGGAGTAAAAGTAAAAAAAAATTATGGATTTAATCTATCAGGAGTTCTTGGGTAAAACACACATTCTTTAATTTGTTCTGCCCCGGTGATGATTTGGAGCCATCTTGCAATTCCTAAGCCCATTCCTGCGTGTGGAGGCATACCATAATCAAAAGATTTTAGATGACTTTCAAAAGATTTTGGATCTAATCCTTGTTTTTTTAGATTTTTAATGAGTAAATCTTTTTCATGAACTCTCGTTCCCCCTGATGAAAGCTCAAGCCAACCTTTTTGAAGGTCAAAACCATCACTTAATTCTGGATTTTCAGGATCAAAATGAATATAAAATGGTTTAATGCTCATTGGCCATTTAATAATGAAATAATATCCTGGCAAGATAGTATCTAATTTTCGATAAGCTTCCGTTGAAATATCTTCTCCAAATTCAATATTGATTTCACATTTTTCTCGAATAACATCTAAAATTTCTTGATATGTATAACGTGGAAAAGGTATTTCCGGTATTTCAAAATCATCCCATTTTCCTAATAACTTTAATTCTGGTTCGCATTGTTTTTTAATTTCTTTTAATACATGATGAACAACGCCTTCCATTCCTTCTAAGACATCTTTATAATCTCCAAAACTAATTTCCATATCTAATTGATATATTTCGCATAAGTGTCGATTTGTGAAAGATTTTTCTGCCCTATAACAGGGTCCAATTTCAAAAACTTTCTCATAAACTGC
>CAYPTZ010000762.1:0-2353 GCA_964413395.1 uncultured archaeon
GATTTAGAAAGACAAATTTCATTTGAAGAAGCAGAAAAATATGCTAATGATAAAGGATTCACATATATTGAATGTTCTGCAAAAACAGGTGAAAATATTGAAGAATTATTCAGAAAATTTGCATATGATTTATTTTTAAAGGAAAAACATATTAATTTTATAGTATAAAAATTATTAAAAATGTTTGAAAAGACGAAAACTAAACTATTTCTGAAAAACGGATAAATATTCAGCGAGAATTTCATTTAATTTTGGTTCAAAAGGATAATAATCGTTTAATTTTGTAGAACCAGTATCAATTTGTTCTTGAAAATCAGAATAAAAAAGGTCTAAACAGTGCTCATAATACTCTATACTATGTTCCTTTACGAGATTTGGTCGGAATACCATAGTCATAATTAAATCATGTTTTGATACAATATTCATCTCAAGATTTAATCCTTCAACTAAGATTCGTTTAATGGCACCTAAGTTTTCTTCTCCAAACAAAGATAATGCTCCGATAAAATTCCCTATTAATGGTAATTGTATTTTTGGATCAAAAGATTTTGAAAATAAAATATCTCCACCCTTTCTTGAAATGAATACTCCGACAATATATTTTTCTAATGTTTTCTGGTATTTATCATTTATCGAGATGTAGTTATGAGAAATATTAACATAAGATTCGGTGTTTTCCATTTTAATCACTTATAGAGAATAAAATTTTTTAATCAAATAGATATTTGATTAAATCATATAAAAATTATTCTAATTATTAACTTTTTGAGAGAAACTTATTAAGTATCGAATGGTAAATTATTCAGTATAAATTCACAAATTCAAACATTATATAAACTAGGAAGTTTAAACGATCATCCTGAGCTGTTTTTAATTTGAATTAATCTATTTTTATTAAATTTCATAAAGTTAAAATTTTATTTCTTCATAATCTAATCCAGTATAATATTTACTGAAAATTAATTGTGATTAAACAATTATTAATCTAATATTTTTTAAAGAAAAAGGAAAATAACCTCAAATTTCTTCTTTTTAGTAGTTTTGAGCTTTTAGCAAATTTTAGAAACATGAATTGTAATATAAAAGTCTCAAAAATTGGGGATAATTCTACTATTGGGGAATTAAAATTGATAACTAATACAGAATGATTATCTTTGTACAAATCTACAATTTTAGGATTATTATTGATAATAAGAACTTTACCTGATTGCTGTTCTACCTGATTTAGCAAACGATTAAAGATTTTATTCAACTTTTCTTCAGATTTATCCCCCACTAAAATGATACAATTAATAGAATCATCATCAGCTTTTCTTTGAAATATCTGAAAAGGTCCATGAAAAAAGAGGCCTAAAGAAATTCCTTCAGCAAATTGTCGATGATATGTTTTTTCAATCAAAGCGGCAAATTTTGCAGAACTTAATGAACATGGATCTTTTGCAATTATGTATAAAAACTGCAAATCATATTCAAAATGTTTTAAAATTTTCTCAGAAGTTTCTTCCCATGTTTTCCGATATTCTATGATATCACTAATCATTTCTGCTGTTTCTTGAAAAAAATTTTCAAAATTGCATTCTTTTTGGAGCAATAATTGTGATATTAGATACAAAGTATAAGCAGTATTCCCAAATGATTTTAATCCTATAACTAATTCAGAATCAACATAAGTATCAAAAATTTGTCCACAATACTTTCCTATTTGGCATTCAGGATTATTTGTTACCAACCAAATCAAATCTTTATCAATATTTGACAACCTTAAATTTTCTATGGATTTCTCAATCAAGTATGATGTCCCTGAACGAGATACAAAAATGTAAAGAGTCCCATTAGGCTCATCTGGCATTAGATAATCATAAAATTCGGTCAATTCCAAACAAGCCCAAGAAAATGGTAGTTCTTCTTGTGAATTCATAAAAACATATCGAGGAATTAAACTGGCAAAATAATTGAAGGTATTTCCAAGAAATATGATCCTAGAAAAATTCAGTTCCTTTATTTTCTCTTTTACTTCACTAAAAAAATTTTGATGGTACTTAACTTGATATTGGGTAAAACAATTAATTAAAGTTTCTGGAGCATTTAGGAAATCGTCTTTTAATTCATCATAAGAATATGGCCAAGCGGGATTTTTTCTTTTCATTTATTCAATAACCCCTCTTCTTAATGCAAGATCTAATAAAAGATAATGAATTACAATAATTTCAAATATTGGTGCTAATGAAGGGTTTTTTGTAGTGTGTTCAAAAACCCACACTTGTTCATTAGATCTACCAAGACTAGACAATTCTCTGCTATTATTAATCAACATTACCTTACCTGCACCAATCTTATTACTTACTGTTTCAAT
>CAYPTZ010000763.1:0-2352 GCA_964413395.1 uncultured archaeon
ATTCACAAGAAAACTAAAATAATGAATTATATCAATTTTGATAGAACCTCTTATATGAATTCTTAAAATACTATAAATTTTTCTTGTAAAAAAAAATTAGTTGTAATAGGAAATTTTTTTGAAGTAATAAAGAGGATTGGAGTGATTTTCGAACTTTCTTAATAGATGGTGAGAAGTGAGAAATATTCGCAATAGGGAACATAAGATTCATTAAATGAAAATCTCGTGTTTCAACACTCCATTGTATTAATATTAGTGGTAATTCTTCAAAAAAAAGTTGATGTCACTTGATTTTTTACCAAAAGTATTAAAAATGGCAATTACGCAAAATATTCAGAAGAATAATGGAAGAAAAAAGCAGAAAAATGGAGGAAAAAGGGGAAAAAAAACGACAAAAGTGAAGGGAAAAAGGGATCGATCCGATGCGAGGGGCAGATCGAGGAGATATTGGGCCAAGAAGAGAAGGACAAATTTAATTACTTAGGATTGTTGAAACTATATGGAGAGATTTGTATTAAAGGATAGAATGATTTTATGAAACTACATGCAACTAAAATGCGATATCGATTTTTAATGCTCTGTATGCTAGCTCTTTTATATAATCAGATGATGATCCAGGCAAATCAAGAAGTTATTGGTTCTGAATACGGTTTTTGGGAAAGAATAACCATTATTAATAATGATGATCAAATTAATCAAAAATATTTGAGTGATAATGATCTATTAATTTCACCCGTCAATGCGGCCACTCAAGAATTTAATAATACTTTTGGATTTGAACTCATCAAACCGGAAAATAAAACGATATTTCGAGAATTCCCACAGCTAAAATATCAAATTCTGAATTACTCGGTGTTTGACACATATAGTTTTGAGTATCAAATATCTAACCTAACCCATGATTCTGGTCCTTATACCCTGTTTGATCCGGAAAATGACGCCGATTGGGATAATTTGATAAATGGAACCTTTAAATCCTACTGGGATGGGACGAACGAGACGATAGGTGTAATAATGGATTTGCGTAATACCATTCTGGGAACACATTATATCCACGAATTTAAACAAGATATTCATGCTCCATCATTTCAAATTGGCTTAGAGGTGGATGAATTTCAAAATCTTATTCCATTCAATGGAAGAGCTGATTTTGCTATTATATCTCCGACAGTGTATTTAGAAATTTATGATAATCTTGAAAATGCAGTGAATGTGGTCTATACCATTAATAATCAAAAATATCAATCAAAAGGAATGGCATTTTTACCGGATTTTGAATATTTATTTGAAAATATGACTCAGTTTTTCTTGCCTGAATGGGATAATATGCCGGAAGGTGTAAATAGTATCAATTTTTATGTGAATGATACAGCAGGAAATCCTTCCGTGAATTTTGAAATATCATTTGTGAAGGATACCATAGCTCCAAGATTTACGAATTTTGATTCTGACGTATATTGGCTTCAGATTGGAGATCGGACATTATATGATTTCAATAATCCAATTTATAACACTTATGATTTTCAGGATATTCCTTCATTCGACTTCAATTTCGTGGATTATGATATTGATGTTTTTGTAATAGAATTTAGTCTTTTTCATGCCAATTTTTCATCGGTAGATGAACAATATAGTGAAAATTTTCCGGAATATGAAGACATTATATCTCAAAAATCCTTTACTCCTTCTAAAAAATCATATCACGATTGGAATTTTTCATTTCCTGTACAAGTGTGGAATATGATGGATACATATCATGTCAAAATATCCATTCATCTACAAGATTATGCTGGAAATATTTCGCATTATTCGTTTTTAATGGTCCGAATAGAGGCAGGTACAATTTCTACTTTAGGTATAGTGATCTTTTTTATTATATTTGGGTTTTCTTTGGGAACTGCGATATTTTCATTTGGGAATTCTATCATTTCAGAGAGAATAAAAAAGAAATATAAACCCTTGGAAAAGAAACTCAAGGAAATTGATTATGATTTATTAGATGTGGCTTTAAAACCTGTAGACCATGTCAAATCCGCACGTTTAGTTGAATATACCCGAAAATTTCATTCAAAGATCGATTTAGAAAGTATAACCACTCCAGATTTGAAAGAATTCCTAAATTCGTCGATCCAATTGGTAGATCTGGAAGAAATTAGGCATCTTTTACATAAGTATAAGATGGACCCAATGGAACAAGAGGGATTTTTACGGGAAATGTTGTCGCTAGATCCTGATGAACGAAAAGAATTTCTGCAAAATTATATGGGAAATTTGGATGAAGGAGTTGATGAAGAGCTAGATGAGGATTTCGATGATGAGTTGGCCAAGGATTTTTATCAACAACTTGATGAG
>CAYPTZ010000764.1:0-2351 GCA_964413395.1 uncultured archaeon
TTTCAAAGATTTTAAATTTCCTATTGTCTTAGGGAGAGTCGTCAACTGATTATTACTCAAAGCAATTTCCTTAAGGGATGGCAGATTACCGATTGATTCCGGAAGAGACGTTAAAGTATTCTGTTTTAAATAGAGTTCTTGGAGTGATGTTAAATTTCCAATAGAATCAGGGAGAGTTTCTAATTTATTTTTCTCCACATTTAACCATGTGAGGGATGTTAAACATCCTATGAATTCAGGAAGAGTTTTAAATTGATTAAAACTTAAATTTAACCATGCTAGGGAGGTTAAATTCACAATGGATTCGGGGAGAGTTGTAAATTGGTTAAAACTTAAATTTAACCATGTAAGGGAGGTTAAATTCACAATGGAAGCGGGCAGATTTGTAAATATATTATTTTCTAAATTTAACCATGTGAGTGATGTTAGATTTTCAATAGATTTGGTAAGGTTTGAAAATTGGTTAAAACCTAAGTTTAACCATGCAAGAGTCGTCAGATTTTCAATAGATTTAGGGAGAGATGAAATATTATTCCGTCCTACATCGAGTTTTGTGAGAAAGGTTAGATCACTTATTATCCCAGGGAATGCCGTCAGAGTTTGATTATGTAATCCAAGTTGGATAACGTGGTTTTCCTTACATACATATCCGAAGGTATTTTGCTTAACCATCGAAACGACAGGAATTATTTTATTTAAAATCTTTTCTAACAGGGTCAAAACTTCCGCATCTTGCTGAATGAGGAGAGAACCATTATAGTTCTCTATTTTTATGTGATCATTTTCACCATTTTCATCATTATTTTTTTTTTTAGCGATCTGTTCATTCATTCTCGGCTGCCAATTTTTCTTTTACTCTTTAAAAATATATTGATCATAATGAGTGGATACCTAAAAAAAAATATCATATCTTCATTCTTTAAAATAATGCCGAAAAAATTCACCAACGCAAAATATCCTCATAGACTATCAGGATGAAATTCTAATCCAATAGTATTTTTTTCGTTTTTCATCATAAGAAGGGGGTTAGTATAATAGCGAAACATTCCCTAAGTGGTTATTATCATAATGATATAGACGAAAATGGAGCCAGTATTGAGTCTGGCTCGTGTAGTTTGCTGATTTTAAATTTTTTTTTTTTTTCAAATTCTTGAGTTGCGAAGTTACTATATAAATGAATCTATGATGCCCCGTTATTTTTGAGATATCGGTCGAAAACGCAAAAATTAGGTATCATCTACGACAAAAATCGGAAAGATCTCTATTTCTTCAGGGTGAACTTGGATTTTTGGTTGCAATAAGATTGAGAATACTTGAAAAAAGTGTTGAAAATCAATAATTCAGTTTAATGAATAAACGATACTGGAGAAATTTTTTTTATTGGGAATATATAACTTCGCAAGTCAAGAAATTGATTAATTTATTATAAAAAAATTAAGAGAAAAAATCGGTAAATAAGGATATAATCATTGGGGAAATTGCAGAACCAACAGTTATTAGGAATTTTTTAATAGACCCTGGATCAAATGGCCAATCATTAATTTGTTTAATTTCCTTTAAAAAACTGTTTAATTTAAGAATTTTATCATAGTCTGTTTTATCATTCTCAATCAATTGCATTTCATTTTGAATATTTCTAAAAATTTTTTGTTTCCACTTATTTTTAGCTTTTACTATTTCATTATGAATATTTAAAGTATTAATATATAGAAGAAAAGAAATTAAAGAGATTATTACAAATCCAGCAATAAATTCTAATATATATGGAAGTTTACTAATATATGCACTTCTAATTCCGCCAAATGCGATTAAATCCATTAAACCAGTTATAATAAGAGAAAATATAGAATATTTTATCACAAATATACCTATTTTTGAAAAGGTACCTATATTTAGTTCTTCATATGATACATGAAGTAAAAAATCATCAGAACCTAATTTTTTTATGCACATAAAGGATGAAATTAATAAAAAAACTGAAGAATAAATCATTGGAATAAGAATTAACCAAATAAAGGCATAGAATAAACAATCCAAAATGTATAGAATATTATGAATTTTTTCAGAAATGATTAAATTTCCATCATAAATTTCATATCCAATTCCAAGCTCGATTCTTCCATATAAAATAAGAATAAAAATAATAATTCCTCCTAAAAATCCTAAAACTTTCTCATGTTTTGATGAAAATTTTTTTTTAACATAAATTTTAAATCTTAAGAAATTATCATTCTTATCTGTAGAATGATGAAAAATATTTCTGCTGGATAAAACAAGTGATTGAAAATCCTTTGGAATTTTCTTTGTCATAATTGATGCCCAAAAAAAAATAACAGCAAAAAATAAATTTT
>CAYPTZ010000765.1:0-2343 GCA_964413395.1 uncultured archaeon
TCTTGACATCTTTATATATCTTCAAATATACTGTAATAAATTCAATTAAAAGGGGAGTAACTTCAAAATGGTAGAAGAAGCTAAAAACGACATTCTCACCATTGACCAAACCGCACAACTTCTTAAAGTAAGCCCCCGCACCGTTTATGACCTTGTTAGCAAAGACAGAGTCCCTGGAAAGATTTTTGCAAAAAAGGTGGGTAGGTCTTGGCGTATTATGCGCAAAGAAATTGATAGCTTTCTTTCAGAAGAACCACAAGGGTTTGATCAATTATCCTTAAATCAGACCAAACCAGTGAAAAAGACGGGGTAGTTTTCGTTAAAGTTTTTATGTTTTAATAAAATAATGGCTAAAGATAAAAAGAGCGAAAAGCAGAAAAATATCATCAGAGAACAGCTCGGTCTCCCGATCGAGGATCTCGCTCCCTCTAAAAAATACAAAGACGAAAAAATGGTTACTGTTGAAATCCAAAAAGAGTTTGACGCTTTGGATAAATCTTGGGAGAACAAGGTTTTTGTAAAACTTTTTGTCGCCGCCCGAACTTCAGGGCTTTTAAAGAAGATATCAGACCGAGAATTCAAAACCTTAATTGCTCTTTCCCTTTATATGGACGAAAACGGGGACTGCTATCCTAGCCAGGACCAAGTTGCTCGTGACCTAGGTATTAGCCGAGAAACCGCCAACCGCCGAATAAAAAGCCTTTTAAGATTTAGGTTTAATGGCGAGCCGGTGGTAACAGCCATTAGACTAAGAAATAAAGGCGGCACTTGGGAAAATGTTCGTTATACTATTTTACCTGTTGCTCACTTAAAAATATTTGAAAAATCTAATGAAAACAAACCTAAAAACAACCATGTGACGAAATCATCACAAGGTCCACGTGACGATACTGCCACATGGCGAAACCGTCACACTAACAATAACCATACGTTAAACAATAACCATTTTAATAACGTTAAAGGAAACGCTACTTCAAATAAGAAGAAAAAAAGATCTGAAGACAAAGAATATCTTGCTTCATACATAGCAGAGCAATTAGAAGACGACCATTCATTAGGATTTTTTAGAAAAGTTGTAGACCTAGTTCCGGAGAATTTAATTTACCAAGCATTAAGTGAAGTCAAGGACACTTTCTTAACCGGAAAGATTAAAAAAAGTAAAGCGGCATTATTTACAACAGTGATAAAAACAAAAGCAAAAGAAAAAAATATAGATTTAGGAGTTCATTAATTTAGGAAAATTAAAATGGGGAAAATAATTGCCATAGCAAATCAAAAAGGCGGAGTTGGAAAAACAACCACAACTTTAAATTTAGGTGCAGCTATTGCCGAAAAAGGAAATAAGGTCCTTTTAGTTGATAGCGACCCCCAAGCTTCATTAACGATATCTTGCGGTATAGAGATGAAGGAATTAGAAAAATCTATATACGATGCCATAGTTGAAGAAAATGGCGATGGCGATAATTTTATTAAAGGAATTATCGTCCGCACTAAAATAAAAAACATTGATTTGCTTCCTTCAAATATAGATCTCTCAAGAGCAGAGATCGAACTAATGAATATGTATGACCGGGAAAGAATTTTTAAATCTATCTTAGAGCCGCTAAAAAACTACTATGATTATATTTTAATCGACTGTCCACCAAGTTTAGGAATATTAACCATTAATGCTTTAACAGCTGCTGATGAAGTAATTATTCCAATGGAAACAGACTACCTAGCCTTAAGAGGTGCCGGTATCTTAGTTAACAGAACAATTAAAAAAGTTAAGAAAAAACTTAACCCAAAACTAGAAATCGCTGGAATTTTACCAACCATGCATAAAACAAGAACACTCCATGCAAAGGAAGTATTAGAGACTCTAAGAGGACACTTCGAGGACCTTGTCTTTGATACAGTAATTAAAGAGACCGTAAAATTTAAAGAATCATCGGTCAGCGGGACACCGATTTTAGAATATGCTAATAAATCGGAGGCAGCGGAAGAATACCGCAACCTAGCGAAGGAGGTGATGTCAAATGGCTAAAAAGAAACCCAGCGTTTTGGAAAAAGCCGGAGAGATATTTAAAGAAGAAAAAGAATTAACCGGAGAGCTTTTCGACATCAATGCAGGCAAAGGTTTAGTGAGGATTAAAATAGATCGAATTGTGCCGAATCCCAACCAGCCAAGAAAAACCTTTTATGAACAGACAATATCAGAATTGGCTGAGTCTATTAAAGAGCATGGAATTTTAAGCCCGATAATAGTCAGACCGTCCGGAAAAAAATATGAAATCGTGGCTGGAGAAAGACGCTTTAAGGCCTCCAGGCAAGCCGGTCTTAAAGAGATCCCAGCGCTGATTA
>CAYPTZ010000766.1:0-2343 GCA_964413395.1 uncultured archaeon
AAGGCACTCTATCGACAAAATCCTTCATATTTGATATACTTAAAGAAGCAAATTATTATTTTAAAAATAAACTGAATTATTCTCTGAGAAAAATAAGCAATATTAATACAAAATCAATAAATTTGTAACAAAAAATGAATATAAAGCCTCTCAAAAAGCAATTGCAATAAGAGGCATTCACGAAATTCTTACTTTTATCCAATCAAAAAATATCAAAACAGGAATAATGACATTAAATACCACAAAAAATGCGGTGGTATCCATTAAAAAAGCAAATCTCCAAGAATATTTTCCAATTAAAGAATATATTATTGGCAGAGATTTAGTTAAAGAAACCAAACCAAATATTACACACTTACAAGAAATACTCACTAGAATGCAATTAAATCCAGATGAAATTTGTGTTATCGGAGATCATCCAACAGATATTGAAGTGGCGAATAAGATTGGAGCCGTATCAATTGCATTAACAACAAAAAAGCATGAAATAAACGATTTTGCAACCGAATATGCAGTCCCCCAGTCGAATCCTAAAAAAAAAATGATTTCAATTCTAAAACTTCTATTAGAATCTAATTAATATTATTATTATCAGTCAATAATTCCTATGGGAAGATTTAATCAAGTTTATTTAATCCAAAGATTCGATATTTTCTGCGATAATCCTTGAACTTCCTTTTGATTTTTTCCCATAATCGCTTTTTGAATCAGATTATAAAGATTTATTTTCTTTTCTTCAGCACTTTGCATTCGTTTTTCTAAAATTACAGAGAAATCAACAAACTTCATAAATCGAGGATATTTGAGATCATTCATTTTCTTAAACAAATAAACGAAAATGTCTTTTTTAATAGCGCTTATCATTCATGAAAGATCAGGATATTATTGCCTATACATATGTATAAAAAAAATAAAGAAGTAAAAAAAAATTATTTAATCTTTAGATATATACATCATGAAATAAAGCTTTAATCTTGTGGTGTATCGATTTCTTCAACTAGCATATCACCAGCAACACATTGGTCTAAGCTGTGCACAATACAATTCATCGAGTTTAAATTTTCATTGATTTCGTTGTAATCCAAATTTAATCCTTCAACAACTACTTTTACTCCTTGAGTTAAGCGATCCATTGCAGTTACTGTGATATTAATACCGCTGATTGTACTTTTTGTACATTTTTCTAATAACGAAGAACATACTAAATTTATTTCTGGATCGTAAGGTTTCAATACATCTAACACTAATCTTCTAATTTTTGACATTCTAACACACTGGGTTATAAAAAATATAACCCTATTAGTAAATAAGTATTCCAAGTTAATAAGTTGATCAAATATATCAAAAAAAAAAATTTTGTGTAAAAAATCATAATATTTTTTGATAAATAACCAAATCTAAGACTCTTCCAAACTTCTCTCCTACTTCTTTCAAAAGACCACATTGAAAATAACTACATTTTTTAAATAAAGCAAGACTTGCTTCATTTTCTCCTGAAATTGTGGAAACTAGAGTCTTAATCCCTTTAAGTTGTGCTTTTTCTTCAATATATTTAAGAGCTTTTGTCCCAATTCCTTGATGAGTACACTCAGGTTTTATTTGGATTGAAATCTCTGCAGTTCTATCATACCCTATTTTTCTATTAAACTGTTTAAATGCAACATATCCAATATTATTCCCATCTAGTTCTATAATGTAAGTAGCATATTTGGAATGGCTAAAAGGTAAATGTTCTTTTAATTGATCAATAGATAATTCTTTAATATACCAAGACTTGGTAGAATTTAAGATATAATAATTAAATGTCTGAAGTAATTCTTCGAAATCATTGTTCTCTATCAACCGAAAGGTTATATTTTTTTGAATTTTTAAATTTTCCATCATTTTCATCAGGTATACTAAAATAAAATAGAATATATAAAAAAAAAAACAATATTATTAATATTTAACGAATGAATTTTTAAATTAAATACCTATGACCAATCAAGGAATAAAATTAAAAAAGGAAAAAAAAAAATACATTCCTAATCTTGCAGAATTTTATTTCAAACCTGATTTTGATTGGACATTTGAAAAAGCTCAAACTATCTTCAATAAATCCATTAATAAGCTTACAGATCAAATCCATTATGAAAATTGTATTACAGGTATGGAAAATCTTCCAGATGAAAGCATTAATATTGTAATTGCTGATCCTCCATTTGGCTTGGATTTTAATGGAAAAGAATCATTCTATAATCGAAAACCTCAAAATGTTGTGCAAGGATATAAAGAAATTAAAATAGAAAATTATCATACTTTTTCTATGCAATGGATAAGTCAAATTCCCCGTATTCTTAAAAA
>CAYPTZ010000767.1:0-784 GCA_964413395.1 uncultured archaeon
CTTTAACAACATCTTTTACTATTGATTTATTATTAAAGGAAACATCACATATAATGATGTTATGACAAATAAGCCAAGCAGAATGTATGATTCTCGGCAAGTATCTGAAATATGGGTTCAATTCAAACCCGAAAAACAAGGTGATTCTATTGTATTTAAGCCAATTAATTCTTAATCCAAAATCAAAGCGAGTATGGCACGATTTAGGCAATATACACGATATGCATCGAACCATACTTTCGGGATTTCCCGTAAAGAAGAATGAAAATCTGAAAGCTAGAGCAGAATTTGCAGTGTTATTTAGAGTTGAAAAAAAACCAGGCACATCTTATATGCGTGTTTTAATTCAATCTAAAGTGTGTCCGGATTGGTTAAATCTTCCAGATCAATATTTATTGAAACATCCTAATATTTCTAATCCTGAAATTAAAAATTTAGGCTCGATATTATCATCAATAAAACAAGGATCAAAATTTCATTTCAATTTATTAGCGAATCCAACTAAAAAAATAAAAACTGCAGGAAAAAATAAAGCTATTTCTTCTGAATTTTCCAAAAATGGAAAAAGAATACCCTTATTACACATAAAAGATCAACTTGAATGGCTCCAGCGTAAATCTCAAAAATTGGGCTTTGAAATTGTAAAAAATAGTGTTAATAACGAAAGTGAAATGGAACAAATATTATTAAATAACCAGAATATCATTTCTGGGTATAAACCTAAATTAACTCATTCAGACCAAGAAAAATTAAAATCATCAAAAAACCATAAACTAACTTTTGC
>CAYPTZ010000767.1:794-2343 GCA_964413395.1 uncultured archaeon
GCATTTCAAAGGAATTTTAGAAGTATCTGATGAAGATCTGTTCTTAAAATGTATTGAAACAGGTATTGGATCTGCAAAAGCTTATGGTTTTGGAATGTTATCAATTCTTCCAAAATACTAGGTTTTTTTTTTTTTTTTTTTATTTTCATGCCAGAATGATATTTTGAGGATGTAAAAAAATGACCTATTATATTAATTGGAAATGTGCCTTAATCTACCCAACTAAAGTCCATTTTAAGCATATAATAAACGTGGAAAATTGTATTCAAAGAGTTTTTAATGAATTGGACTTAAAAATTTTAAAAATAACTGACCAGATCAAAAATGACCAAAGCTACTATGAAGCAATAATCAGATGGATTGCTGAGGTAGATTTCTGTTTAGTTATTCTTGATGCTTTAAGGCCAAATGTAATTTTCGAATTGGGAGTTGCAAAAGGATTAAAAAAGCCAACAATTATTATATGTGGAAAAAGCGCCACAATATCCGCTCCTACTTTATATCGTGATTTTGAGAAAGATAGTTGCCTTACACCACAAATGATTAAAAGATTCAAAAATTCCTCAATAGATCTAGATTGTCAATTTTCAGATAGGGGATCAAATTGGGATACATTATTTTATGATTATGATAACTTAAATGAATTAGAATCACTTTTACATTCATCTATCCTAAATATTATTAAAGAACATTTTTATAATTTTCAAAACATTAATGATAATTTGGTGGAAAAAATGAATAATGAAATTACTCTGACTGATGAAAATTTATTACTACTCGAAAATCTCCAAAATATTGCCAAAAAATATAAGTTTCAAACAATCTATGAAGACGACCAAATTATAATATTTTTTAAAGATCACCAAATGATTTGTTGTTGGATTCTCTCAGATTTTATAGAAAATGAAAGGGTAGGATTTGATACAAATTTCAAAGATGCACTAGATGCGACATTCCCCTAATAAATTAGGCAAAACAATATTATTGTATTAATCAAATATGAAAATATTATATTCACACCAAAATAGGGAAATATTATAAGAAAAAAACGTATGGTCGGATAAAAGTAATCAATTTGCTCGAATTATTATTTAGAGCATCTCTATACTTAAATTACCTATCTCTTTTAATATTATCCAAATATTAAAACGGGATAAAAAAAGAAGTATTGTCCCCACGCATGTGGGGGTGTACCGCAGACGTTCTTGGCACAATGCCATCTATAGGAATTGTCCCCACGCATGTGGGGGTGTACCGCACAATATCATCTTGTTTGACTACTGTATCTAATTGTCCCCACGCATGTGGGGGTGTACCGTGACCAGTTTGTCAAAGAACACTGTGATCAATATTGTCCCCACGCATGTGGGGGTGTACCGTTATTTTTCCCATATTATACATAAATCAACCCATTGTCCCCACGCATGTGGGGGTGTACCGGTCCAATCTTGAAAATGCAAGATGAAATCAAAATTGTCCCCACGCATGTGGGGGTGTACCGAAGGGTATAGAGCATATGATGATTTTGAAGTTATTGTCCCCACGCATG
>CAYPTZ010000768.1:0-2339 GCA_964413395.1 uncultured archaeon
TGGATGAGAACATCACCTTCCCATTTTCCTATTTCAATAGTTTCACCATTGATTAATAGGGAATAATCACCAGAGGCATTAATAAAATCCTGAAACTGATAATTCAAATGTGCACTTTCTCCCTTTTGAACTAATAATTGAGAAGGTTGAAGGTTAATTTGGGGTTGACAATTTTCCTGAATCGAGATGAATTGGGAATCTTCTACCACTGATCCCAAGCCATCATCGAATTTTAGAGAAAAGACGTAGTCTCCAAGTTCATAATTAGACACATCATAATGGATTTGTGATTGGGCTGTAGACCAAGGTTCCTCTTTTACTAAGACTTGAGAGTTTTCAAAACCTTCATATATTTCATAATGAGCCTCGGAAACAGAAGGATCTGAGACTTCCCATCCTATTTGATTGTGAGGGTTGTCCTGCTCAAATTCATGAAAAGTCGATGTACTTGAGATAATTGGGTCTTCATTGAGGATAGAAACGAATATTGGATAATCGTAGGATTCGGAGAATGGAGTAGATAAAATTAAAGTATATTCATACCTACCAATAGGAAGTGACTTAATGGGATAGGAAAGCGTTCGAGGTGAATCTAAAGTGCCTGATTCCATTTTTTTGTCATCCATATAGATCGAATATGTACAGAGGGCATCAACATCATGGATCTGCCATGTAACTTGGTGGTTTGAATGATTTTCTCCATATTCAATGACTAATGAATCTCCTGAAACTTCAGGATTTATAGACAATTGAGAAGAATAGGTTATCGAAAACATAGAAAATCCAATAAAACAGAGTAAAATTGAATATTTTGATAAATTTTGGGAGAAATGATTTCCCAAGTTAGCGAATTTTTTGTTTATGTAAAGAAAAATCTTCCGAGATTTAGAGGTGCGATGTGTTTTTCTCATCTCAGACGAGGCGGTAGCGAATTGATGCTGTTTTTGACGGGATTGGCTAAGAGAGCTGCTCATTGTTTTGATCCAAAGAAATTTTCATCTTTTTTTGCTATGAATTGATAACATAACTCAAAAAGATCTTTTGTGATATTATTTTGTTTTTTTGAATCCTTAAAAAAGTGGAATTTTTTTTTCATTAGGTCTTATTTGTCAATTTGTCTATAATTCAAATAACAGTATTGTCAAAATCATTCCAGTTTTTATGAAGATTTTTAAATTGATCATAATTATGAATCAATCTATATATAAAAATTATGATTTAATCGTGAATCTTTGCACGCATATTGATGAACATGTCAAAATCAAACCCTATTTTGATGTTCAAAAATACCTTTTTACATGTCGATTGTATGATTTTTGTCGAATAAATTCGTCGGATTGGTTGATCTGTATGAAAAGAAGCTCCATTTGATCAGTGTGGAGATGGAAAATGATCTGATATTTATGTAATTTTTTTTTTAAAAGAAAATAAAAAGTTGAAAAAATGAAATAATAAAAATTTTATTTTAATAAACAAGTTTAGAGATTTTTATACTCATATTACATGATTAAAAATAATAACTGAATTTAAAAAAAAATGAAAAATAGAATTATATTTTATAAAATTAAAGTTTACTTGAAAACATTTGTAAATGATGTTATTAAAGGATATCTCGAATCATTATAATCTAAATCTTTTTCTAATTAACTTTAGAACAAGATGTATTGCATATTTGGCAGTTATTGTTTCATTTCCTATAAGAGAATTAAATAATGTAAATTTGGTTTTAAAAAGAATTTCTTAATTCATCTTATTATGAATTCATATCCATTTTTTTGAATAAAATAATAAATATTGTTTTCTTCTGTCTTTGAAATTTTAATCTGTTTCAAACTTAAAAGATTTGAAATGATTTCATTAAATTCATGAAATTGGATTTGGACTTTGTTTTCTTTTAAAAATGATATTATTTTTCTTCTTGTATCATAATTTTTAGCAATTGCAAATAAAACACATATTTCATTCTTCAACAATAGATTGTTAGAATTTTTTTTTAAAATAGTAGTCAAAGAAAACTGAATGGGAGGAAAATTTGCTTTTTTATAACTATGTGATAATGGTTTTTTGTTTTCTTTATTTATTAATTGATGATATGTTCTAACTAATGATTTTAGCCTTTTAAATCGTTTTGATTCAATTTCATTTAATAATGTTGAACTAGAAGAAGTAATAAAATTCGAATCCAAGACATCCAACCGCAGTAAACATGTAATATGGATTTTATGATACTTCATATTATTCGTTTCTTTAAATTTTTTATAATACTCCTTATTTATTTTTTCATGATATTCTCTTTGAAGAATTCTTTCATTTTCAATTTCAGTCAAAATAGGAATAAA
>CAYPTZ010000769.1:0-2333 GCA_964413395.1 uncultured archaeon
TTTATATAATAAAATTAAATTTTTAATTTTAATTAAAAATTTTTATTTATTTTTAATTAAATTATATTCATTTATAAAGAGTTGAGAATAATTTTTACTTTCTTCTAATTCTGATCTAAAATCGAGAAGATTAAAATTATCAAGATTAGCTAAGCTATCACAAGTCTCAATATCATATTGTTTCATCATTTGCTGGTCAATAATACAAATTTCACTGGGTGCTAAAAGTAAGTATAGTTGTTCGATTAATAGTTGAGGATTTTTAATTACCGCTTTCTTAATATTTGAAATGATAAAATCTATATCCTTATTGTATTCACTAGTCTGAATGATTAAATAGTGTTTTTTTTTCTTCTTACTTTTTCCATCAGAGTAACCTTCAATTTTTTCATTTTCAAGAGGAATTGGAAACCAATAAAATCCTTCGATTTTTTCATTATGGATTATTTGATAGTAAAAATCATCAATATGTATTGTATCATTATTTGTATTTATTCGAAGAAGCTTCCCTAAATAGGCATTATTTCCAAAAACAACGTGAATGGATATAATCCCTTGAATTTTAATGCGCTTTAAATGAAAAATTAAAGCATAATATGACTTAAAATCTATTTCATATAATTTTTTTAAAAATTCATTGCTTTGAGAGAGAATTACTTTTTCAATATGAATATGAAGAAAATATGCTAAATTATCACAAGGTTCATTCTCCTCTAATATAATTCCGAAGATTCCTTCCATCTTGTACAATCTCGCTAGATTTCCTGTATAGTATGAAATAATCCGATAATTTTTTAATTTTGACTCATTGATCATAGAATCCGAATTTCCTGCATGATTAAGATAAAGATTAGATACAAATTCATGATGTATATCAATTTTCTTTTTAAGATATTGACATTTTAAATGAGGGCCAATGACATCATCATGAATTATAAGAAATAAACCAATCGGCATTTTTAGCCCCCCCATATTTGTATTAAATTTACAGAAATTTTCTGAGTAAATTCTTCAATATTTTTCAAAATTTCTTCAGTTAAATTAGCATTGAGAATTAGCGTCAATAGTAAATCTTTATTCAGATTATATATCCGAAATTGAAGTGTCTCGGTGGTTAGTAAAATACTTTTAAATCCATTTAATGATAATTCTCTTGAAAATCTGTCGAGACTATATGTTAATAGTGAAAGCATTGCAGACATAATTTCATCATTCTGTTCTTTAAGAGTTGAACCAATTGTTAGACCAGAATTTCTGTCAATTAGTAACGCATCCTCAATCGCAATAACATTTTTAAACTCTTTTAAAATAGTATTGATATACAACGATTTCGGGGAGATTTTTTGAATAATATCACTCCAAACACTAAAAAGAGATTCATTGAATATTGTAGTTTCAAAAATTTTTGCATTTTGATTGATTTTTAATATTTTTTGCTTAAGGAATGATGAAATTTTTTCTTTTTCATGAATTAGATCAATTTTATGAAAAAGGACGTAGATGTTGTCCTTTGCGCCATATTTATTCAATTGATTCATTGCCCATGAAAATTCCTCAATAGATCTGTCATATTTTTCTGGATCTGATATATCAATAACAAATATAAAGGTATTTACTTGAGAAAATATGTTTCCCGATAATGAAGTATGATATTTATCCAGATATTCTTGTTGTCCTCCTAAATCCCATATATTTGGTTTAAAATTAGAACCTAAATCATAATTTTTGTATGAAATTCCTTTAGTAACTGATGAATGAAGTAATTCCCATGGTTTTTTGCCTTCAAACACTCTTTCATATATGCATGTTTTTCCTGAATTTCCGAGTCCAATAATGACTATTTTTTTAAATTCATCTATAGTTCTATCGTTACTTTCTTTTAATAATTCAAAAACTGCATTTTCCATATAGGGTTTATTTGCTTTAGTTGATAGCACTTGAAATTCATCATTAACTACTTTTTGCAGTCGATTTTTTGGAATTACGAGAGAATTATTGTTTAAAAAATTTTCAATCAATATAGGAATTTCATCAGATTTCACGTTACTTTTTTGAAATACCATTTCTTTGCGATAGATGATAGATATATCTAGCTTTTCATCTTGTCCACGAGTAATACTTAGTATATATAATGTTCCAGGAATTTTTCTCATTTAGGTGCCTCTTTTTTAGTAATTCATATTATTTTTTTAGTTATCTATTTTTTTTTGTAATTCATCTAGAATTTCTTTAAATTCTTGAATAGTATATTTATCTTTTATTTGCAGAGATAGCTCTATAATTGATTGAATCTTCAAAATCTGATGTACAATTTTATTATAGGGTTCTATATT
>CAYPTZ010000770.1:0-2333 GCA_964413395.1 uncultured archaeon
TGATCTTGAATTACAATTTGAGCATTTGATATACATTTTTATTTTTTCTATTACATGGTTATTTGTTGCGTTTTGGGGAAGTACGGTGATAAATTCCATATATAACGTGGTCCCTCTAACGCTTTCAATTTTCATTAGTGCTTCTTATTGGATTGGAGGAATTGGGATCTTACTAGGTATTGGTCTTATAATTTATACAGTTTTAGAATAAAGAAAGAAAATTATCATGCAAATTATGTTTGAGCAAAAGAAGATAATAAAAAACAACACTTCCTACAACAGATAAACAAAATCCAGTGACTACAATTGGACCTCGTGGCCATTCTTTCTTATATTTTACTCGAGGATCAAATATAAACATTGGTAAGAGAACGGCTAATAAACCTATTATGAAATTTAGAAGAGTAAACATTAATACAAAAAAGCCCACAGGCGAATTGCTAAAACCATAGTAATATAATGCGAAAATTGAACTTGGTAAATGTAAAGTAAGCCTTTCTAAAAATATAATCCAACGATCTTTACGTGCTTCATTTTGAAAATCATTTTTAAAATAGGGAATATCAAAAATAAAAAAAGACATTACCATCGCTGGAGAAGATAAAAGGGATATCAGTAAAAACACATTAAATTGCAAATCTAATATCATTGAAATAAAAAAGTAGTATGTTATAAAACGAGAAGTATGACCTCTTTTTTCTCCTAAATATTCTTTCAACCTAAATTCAGATGTCCAAATTCTAAAGATCAATCCAATAATTCCAATTACAATTGTTGCAAATCCCATTAACTGTTTTTAATTAATACAGCAGAACTAAAATATTTTCGTATTATATTAAAGAACTTTTCAAGATATATACTTTATTTTATGCTGATATTTTTAACTTCTACCACTTTGATTTACTACATAACTTTGCGATAAAAATTTGAAATCAATTCAGTTGTTATATTTTCTTTGTATAATCCTTTCAAATAATCTATAAGTATTTGCTGATATCCATCATTCTTTGCAATGAAATTTACTAACTTATTACAATTTTTATCCGAACTTAAAAAGAGATTGTTAAATTTCTGAAGGGCATCTAATTCAAAACCGATATTCTTTTTTACTAATCTATAATAATTTGGCACAATCTCAAAAGAATTTTTAGAGAGTCTTAATATCTTTATTACTGCTTGACATGCTAAAACTGCACTTTTCATCCCATAATAAATTCCTAGTCCTGTTAGAGGCGAACAAAAACCAGCTGCATCTCCAATTAAAAAAGTATTTGGTCCAAAACATCTTCTACCAGATCTTTTCATGGGATAAATACCAATTTTAGATCCTTTTTCATCAAAATTGAATGGAATATAATTTTTTTTTTTTAAAAATGAAAGAAATTCAGAAAATAATTTTCTCAGCTTAAAAACTGGATAGAATGAAGAATTTATTCCAATATATATTTCTTTTTTTTTAGGAATTATTTTTCCATAGCCATTTATTCCTCCGTATCGTAGAAAAATTGAAATCGTTCGGTTTTTTGAAAAATAATTTTCAATTTCCTTATCAGAAAGAATAAAGGTTTTTCCTATAGAAATGCCAAAGTTTTTGATTTCAGAGGTCAAACCAATGTTTAAATTTCTTCCAACTGTGCTAATACATGAATCTGCTCCAATTATAAATTTTGAACAATATATTCCATTATCTGTCATAACTTTTATAACATCATTAGACTGTAGTACTTTTTCAACTCTAACCCCGAATTTTAGTGTTTTTAAATTAGAATCAGATAAATTCAATAATTTTTGATCAAAATCCATTCTATTATTAATAGATGCAAAAATCGGTTCTTCTGACTGTATATGAAATTTTTTTTTTATATTTGAGGAATAAAAATCCATTGAATAATTATAACAATCAATCATTGGTTCAATATACGGAAAATCTCTTATACATTGCATAAAGATTCCACCTGAACAAATTTTTTCTCGAGGAAATGAATATCTTTCCAATAATAGCACAGAATATCCCTGTGAAGTTAATTCTCTTGTTATCGTAGCACCACTTATACCTGCTCCAACTACGATAACATCTGCATCCATAATATAAATAGAACAAATAAATGCTAAGAATGATTATATTTTTATTGTAGAACTCTAATAATGAAAATATATTCTAATAAAAAAAAGGATTTGTTTAAAAACTTAAATCAAAAAATTATCTCAGGAAATGAAGCATTAACCAGAGGATTATATGAATCAAATGTTCAATATCTTTCTAATTACCCTGGAACACCAACTTCAGAAATTGGAGAATTATGGCAGATTTATTCATATGAAAATCCGAATAT
>CAYPTZ010000771.1:0-2328 GCA_964413395.1 uncultured archaeon
TAAAGTCCAGACCACTGGGATATCTAATCCCCCTAAAAATTTAATAAAATCCAACCTTTTATAAAAGCATCATCAATATATCATGAACTTCAGGTTTTTTTGGTATATCTTTTGGTTTTTTTTATTGTGTCAATTGCCTTCCATTGAAATGAATTAATTTTAGGATAAGTATTCTCTAATTTTTCAGATAATTCTTGAAATTATTGCTCTTTTACTTGAAATTTTGGATGATTTTTATTAAAATAACATTTGATATATGGCTAAAGTGTTTCCTATATATTTTCGAAAGTGATACTTTGATCATATTTTTTATTTTTGTTTGACTCTCTTAAATATTTTTAAAATTGCCCTTGGCTGAGTTAGGATTACTAAAAGGTAATAAAAAATAGAAAAAAAGTCGTGTTGGGTGTTCAGAAGCACCGATGGATGACTTGTGGGCCCATTTCCTTGTATTCTCTTCGTGTCACCCACATTCGTTGGAAGGTTTTTAACGAAGCTAAAATAGAGCCACCTATCCATACGGAATACATCCGCTCAGGAGGTGCAATAATCTTGACATCGACACTTTCTGGGATTTGTTCCTTGATTTCTTTGGTTAACCGTTCTTTTAAGCCCGGATACATAGTTGATCCCCCAGAGAGGACAATATTACCATATAAATCTCTTCGTAAGTCAACATCACATTGCTTGATAGCCGAACAAATAACATCGTCTAATGGGTCCAACTCTTTTCCAATAACGCTTGGATTGAAGAAACATTCGGGAGCTAAGAACCGTTCGACAGACACCGTGATAGTCTCTCCGTCAGGTAGCATGTAAACCTTCTCCATTCCTGCAACTTTCTTTGAGAGCATAATTTCCTTTTCGGGATCGAGGGCAACATAACAGAGTTTTTCCTTGATATCTCGGACAATTTCCTTTTCCGCGGACGTGGTAAACGTAAAGCCTTTTTGGCGTAAAAGCCGTTGAAGATAGGTAGTGATATCTCTTCCGGCTAAATCTAACCGTGAGATTGCGTGCGAAAGTGCAAATCCTTCAAAGATTGGGACAACGTGCGAAACTCCATCACCAATATCAATAACACACCCCGTAGTACGTCCAGAAGCATAAAGAGATAAGACTGCTTGCATCGCGACATAAAGAGCAGGGACATTAAAGGTTTCAAACATAATTTCTGCCATTTTTTCACGATTAGGTCGTGGGTTTAATGGTGCCTCAGTTAAGAGGACAGGATGTTCAGAAGGATCGACCCGGAGGTCAGTATAGAAGGTATAGTGCCAGATTTTTTCCATAGCCATCCAATCTTCAATCACACCGTGTTCAACAGGGAACATAAGTTTCAAAACACCCTTGAGTTGCAGGGCTTCTTCTCCGATATAGTATTCTCGAGTGTAGTGCTCGACATCAGTCATAATAGAGGTGTATTTAGGATATCCAATAAGGGTAGGAAAGACACTACGAGGTTGATCTTCACCTGCAAACCCATTTTTAGAAATACCTGTTCCATTATCAACGACAAGTGGCTTTGAGCCTAGCCAGTCCATATTTTCTTGAGCCATAATTATCACATATATTTAAGATCTTAGTTGCTAAAAATAATTTTCTTATTTATCTTTTTATCTTCTAACTTAAAAAAATTTAGTTTAGAAAATTCGTGAAGATATTTTTGGGGAATAGAATGGGCGACAAAAAAATTTTTGTTTATAAAGGGAGGAGAAAAAAGGAAGAGATCACAAAAAAAAAACTGATAGTAGAGGATAATGAATTTTGGGAGAAGACACTTTGTCATGGGAAGAACGGGAAAATGAATGAAAGTGTTATTTTAAACAATTCCAGGAAAATGAGAAATATTTTTCACCTAATTGGTTATACACAATCATTGTAGGATCTTCAGAAATTTTGTGGGTGGCGTCTTGAGATATAATTTCTAATAGTAAGGGATAAGAAAAAATAAGAATGATCCCTATACTCTTTTTTTATGATTGCTGGATTGATAATTGGTAGATCGAAAAGAAAATTTGCTGTAATTTTGGATGGGTGCGTAAATGTTCCAATTCTTCAACTTTTGGGTTTTGATCAGCATCAAAATATTTCTGATATGCATGATAAGGTTTATTCTTTTTTTGGCCTCCATTTGAGATTTCATGGCCAGTAATTTGAAATTCATTTTCAAAATCGACATTAAGAGTGATAAAATGGCCATTCGCTTGTTGGGCCATTTGTTGAATATGATAATTCAAGGAATTCATATGAGGATCTTCAGAACCTTGATCATCATCCACAATAATGACATAGGGAATGTGAAATCCATTGAGCATGGCTTGGTAG
>CAYPTZ010000772.1:0-2325 GCA_964413395.1 uncultured archaeon
CGACCAATATTGCAAATGACAGGATCAATCCCCGTACGAAGAGGAAAGTCAGATAATAATGCAATTCGTTTGGTTAAGAAAAAAATTGCGAAGGGGGGAATAATTGGGATGTTTCCAGAAGGGACCAGAACACGAGATGGATACTTAGGACGATTCCATACAGGAGCAGCCCGATTATGTATAGAACATCAAATCCCATATATTCCCTGTGGAATTATTGGAAGTTTCCACACAAAGGCGGGCGATAAGATTCAAGTGAATATTGGAAAACCTGTATATCCTCCTAAAGATATGGTATTGACCTATGAGAATATGAAAGCCTTTACCGAAAACATGCGCCAAGATATAATAAAATTAAGCCATGCAAAAGTGAAGCCAATCGTAGTGGCCGAACAAACATCCCATCAAGCGCACATGAAAGACAACCCAGCAGTCTATCAAAAACAATCCATTTCCAAATCCCATTAAATTTTTCTTCTTTTTCTGAAGTATCCCTTAAATATTGATGGAATTAATTATTTTTTTAAAATCTTGAATTTGAATCTCGAAATGTTCTTCTCCTAAAGGAGTAATACTATAGAATTTTAATAAACGAGGAGATAAAGCAATTTGTTCTTTCACCCAATTAGCATCCTGTAATTTTTTTAGATGATATTGAAGATTTCCAGAAGTAATAGATAATAATTTTTGCATTTTAGTAAAATTCATTCGATCATAATTATAGAGGAGAAACATGATTTTAAAGCGATAGGGAACCATCAACATTTCGCTAAATTTAACACTTTGAATATTGATGACTTTATTATCCTGAGGTAAAAAAAAATTTTTTTCATTGAGTTCAGCCTTATTCCCAAATTTTTTGTGAATTTGGTCTGTATTCTTCATTTTTACCATGGCTGCACACGTTTCTTCTCTGTTTTCTTTTTATTCTTTTTTTTATCGAAATACATAACATTGAGTTCAATTTTTATTTTGTCATTTTTTACTAAATGTATACCATATAACAGAATACATAGAAGCAGGACAACATGAGCAGCTAATTTATTGGTGTAAAAATTAGAATATTTTATATCTATACTATGACTAAATGAAAACCCATTTGGCAAGTAGTACTGAAGTTGGACCCAATAAACTACACAGAATAACACCAATCCTATAAATAAAAACCCCCAATAAAGTGTTGGAGTATTTTTCTTATATTTTAATCTAAGGTTTACCAGAAAGAATAGTATGAATAATAATCCTAATAGTAGCAGAAGAAAAGAAAAATTATCACCTTTGATTTTGCCAAAGATTATAAATCCAATTATAGAAAGCCCAAAAATGAAAACCTTGATTTTTTTTTTTTCATTTTTATTTATTGTTATCCTTTTTTCCCTATTTCTTAATATTTTTGGTCTGTCCTTCAATTCTTTTAAGTGTTCCTTTAGATATTTATTAAAAATTAACCCTATAATTATAAATTCAGCTGCCATAAATAGAGGTGATATATTAGGAAAGACAAGCAAATTATTGTTGTCAATTTCTATTAAGGTAATAGATAAATATAGTGCGATTAAACTAGCTATCGAAAAAGAACAGGTTTTAAATTTATCTATTTCATTTAGATGAAGCATTTTTGTATCAATATAATACTCATTTAAAATATTAGAATAATTTTGATTTCCTTCTGAATTTTGTGGAGTGTTACGATATTCATCCATCTTGTTAACGGCTTTCTGACTAAATTCCAGAAATTTATAACTTCGTACAAATTCGGGTAAAAATTGACTGAACCAAATGAGTGTAAAAATAAGAATTACTAAAAATCCAAATTGGGGAACTATCAGATTCCATGAAATATTAATGTAGCCAGGAACTTGATTATGAACATATTGACCAACAAAAATTATTATATTATAAGAAATTGTTCCAACAACTGGTAGGAATTCATTAGTTACATTCATAGTATATGGAAATATGAGAAATACATAACTATCAATGGTATAAAAAATATTGTGGGTAACTGAAAAATTGAATACATTTAGGAACTGTATCCCTATTTTTGCAGAATTGAAAGTATTATTTTCAACCTTCATATTATATACATTTTCTAAAAAAATATTTGTATTTCTCATTTGACTTATTGCATTTTGAAAATAATTATTTTGAATAATAGAATTTTGGCCATCCGTATAATCTACACAATCTAAATAATTATTTAAAACTGTTAAATTATTACCTGATATATATAAAACTGACATATAATTATTTTTAATTAGAGTATTATTCCCTCTAATATAATTTCTAATATATTCATAATAAAAATTATTCCCAGTTACTATT
>CAYPTZ010000773.1:0-2321 GCA_964413395.1 uncultured archaeon
TTCTTTTATTAATAATTATTTCAAGCTTTTATTTTAGTCCATTATATTCTATTCCTCAAGGAATTGTGTTATTGATTCTTTATATTTGTCACTTAATTATCCAAATATTAATAAACCAAACCAAGATAGACAAATCCCCTTAAGAATTAATAAAAAAAATATGAAAAAAAAGTTTAGCCATGGGGTTTGCAACCCCATTTATGGACAAAACTCTATTTTTTTTTATCCTACCCATCACTGATTTGGATCTCTAAACCTATCCGCAGACGCCATCACAGTCCATTAGTTCTACGACTAAATTTAATTATATCGATCAGATTTCATTCAGAAAATGAATTCAGCCAAATGTTCATCAAAGATGGAGGACGACGTTCACGATTAAACGTACAGTGTGGCAGACAAACGTTTTTATAATAATGGGTTCAGAAAACACCATCATAAATTCATTATTGTTCAAATCCGCGTGGTTTGAATAGATCGAGGCAGCGATGCGGTAGCATTTGATCAATGTTTATTTCTAGTTCCTTATATATTTTTCTGGAAGATCAATTTAAAGGAACTTTTGGAAGAGATAGATAATTTAGAAAAAAGTGAGAAATTCACGATCTCGATAATATTGGGATTTTTAACATTAAAACGGAGGATAAAAAAAAAAATTATATTAAAAAAATAAGAAAAAAAGATTAGACTATAACGATTTTTTCTTCTTTACAACTACTACAACAATTGTTCCAATAAGGGCAATTCCAACAACACCAGCAGCAATTTTTGCCCAAGTGGGAAGATTAGCTAAAAATCCCGGACTACTTTCATAATCAACATAATTTAAAATTGGAATATCATATCGATTGACAGCTAAATTAAAGGTAACATTGGTGGCAACAGATGAATTGACTGCTCGGATAAAAATCGCAAAATTTTCAGCAGCAATACCGATTTCTCTAGTATAATTTAAAGTACTCGTAGAAAGTACATCAAAATTACTTGTAACCGGCCCTGAATTATCTTCCCAAATGTTATCATAGAATAGTTCAAAAACATCTGCACCTGTATCCGCCGCATTATTAAGATTCAAGATGAATTGATACCAGTCATATTGTCTGGAATTATTAAATCGAATTAAAACTCCATCATGAATTTCGCTATCAAAGGATCCTGAGATACTATAATTATTATAGGTATCCCATGGGAAGGGTTCTGGTACAGGAGCATCAACTATACTTATATTTAACTGGTCTTGATTGATCACAAGATAATTACTGGTTTCTTCTGAGAAAGCAATATTAAAAGTAATATTTTGGGTAAATGCAATATCATCTGGACTAGTATCATTATCAAATCGCACATCATAAGGCCAAACAATTAAATAGGCAGCTTCTGGAGTTTTTAACCAAGTATTTGAATCGACATCCTTAGCGATTTCATCACGAATTTCCGTTCCTGATTCACCATCATCATTAGTAAAAGGTAATGTTTCTTCATCAACTAAAGTAGTAAGTTCCAAATCGTTAAATTTAGATTCTTGATATAAAGCTGAAAAAGTTGAAAATCTCATATCTTTATCTTCAAAAATATTTGAAGCACGAGTCAAGTTAATATAGAAATGTAAATTGTGTACATCTCCAGTTAATGGAACTTCTATTAATTTAGGCATCATATCTGATCCATCTATTGAAGGATCAATTTCGATATTACCAAATTCTATTTTAGTCATATCAGCTGGATTAATATTAGTGACCGCTTTAGACAAAGGTAATGTGTTGACAATTTCTTTTAATGATTTAATATTGATGGTAATGTTTAAAGTAGCTTTATTTTGTGTTGAACCTGGATGAATTATAGAAGAATAATAAATACCTGGTTGCAATAAATATATTCCAGTTTCATCATGTTCAGCCAAACAATCAACAGTTTCTAAACCCGAATTTTCATTGTAATAAGAGAGTGCATTATCTTTGTCACCATCTATGAAGGTAAACGAAGGATTATTTAATCCTTTAACGGCACTCATATAAAGCATACTTTTCTCTTCTATTTCGAATTTTACATATTCAACTCCTGGAACTGCAGATACGTTAATTTGATTAACAACACCATTTTGAAGTTCAATAAATTCATCAAATTTCGTAAATTTAAATTGATATTTCAATATATTTCGTACTGGTATATTATTCTCCCAAGAAAAATAATTTTGATTAACTACCACCAAATAAGCAGTCCCACTTCCAGAGGATACAAAAAACTTATCATCTCCAGTTACATCATAATCTGGATTTGGGTTAATAGTATGAGTTTTATAACCAGAAGGAGTTGGCATATAT
>CAYPTZ010000774.1:0-2317 GCA_964413395.1 uncultured archaeon
GGAATAAATAACCTAATTTGGTAAGAGATTACATAAAAAACATATTTTTCCTATAGCTTTAAGTAAATCATTCACCATATTACATCTAATTAATTTTATTAATGTAATTTGAAAATAATTTTAATCGCTTAAATGTGAATATTATGAAAAAAAAACAAACCTTTCAAGGAATATTGGCATTATTTCTGCTGGGAATTTTTATTATATCAATTTCTGACTTGAATAGTACGGAATTTAAAATCTCTATCACAGATATTAATGATGATGAAATAAAAATTGATTTGAGTTTTAACTTTCCAGAGAAAATTGGTGATTTAGTCAATTCTCCAGATATTGCTGCTGATGAAAATCAATTATATTATTCTACACTTATTGGATCTAGTGGTGGCGATATTGCAGCAGATATTGAAATAGATCAAAATGGTTTTATCTATATCGCAGGAGGCACAAGTAGCCCATATTTTCCTACAACTAATGGAGCAAGTGATGTAATATATGGAGGTGTAGATGATGGATTCGTTTGCAAACTCAGTCCAGATGGAGAAGAGATTATTTATTCCACTTTTATTGGGGGAGACTCAATAGACCAGATTGCCGATATAAGTGTAGACAGCACTGGATGTGTTTATGTTACTGGATATACGCAAAGTTCTGATTTCCCCATAACCTCTGGGGCACTTAATACTACTTACAATGGAGGAAATGAAGATGGATTTGTTTGCAAGCTTAGTTCTGATGGATCAACCTTGGAATATTGCACCTATATTGGAGGAAGCTCCGATGATAAATCCACTTCAATTACAATTGATGATAGTGGAAATGTGTTTATTACTGGTCAAACAGATAGTGCTGATTTTCCAATCACAATGGGAGCTTACAATGATACTCTGACTGGGAGTATGGATAATACATTTGTATGTAAAGTCAATAGTGATGGTACTGATTTACTATATTCTACCTTCATTGGAGAAGCAGATGATACTATAGGATCTCATCTTGAAATTGATGGTGAAGGATATGCCTATGTTTCAGGAAAAACATATAATACAAATTTTCCTACCACAATAGGTGCTTTTGATCAATCATATAATGGAGGGGGAGATGGATATTTATGTAAGATCAACCTAGATGGAAGTGATTTGGTTTATGCAACCTTTCTTGGAGGATCAATGACAGAAAATATAAAATCTATGTGTATCGATCACCTAGGTAATATATATCTTGCGGGGTATACTAACAGTGTAGACTTCCCAACCATTATGGGAGCTTTTGATGAAACCTTTAACGAAAACAGTGATGGATTCCTTTGTAAAATAAATAGTGATGGTAGTGATTTACTTTATTCTTCATATCTTGGAGGTTCCGGATCCGATTATGCCTATGCAATTTCATTAGATTATGAAGATAATGTATGGGTTACAGGATATACATCCAGCTCAAATTTCCCAACCACAATAGATGCTTATGATCAATATTTAAATAATGGAACACAAGACGTTTTTCTCAGTAAATTTAATATATCTGAAAATAATTGTCAATATTCTACATTCCTTGGAGGATCGGGTATTGATATGGCATTGGGATTAGCATTTAATAATAATGGGCAGCCATACATAACAGGTCGTTCAAGCAGTTCTGATTTTCCCACAACATCAAAATCGTTGATGATGTTCGAAACAGGAACAACAAATTGTTTCATAACTGCATTAAATTTGATGCCAGAATTAGCCCCCTTCGCTTCCTTTCATGCCAATCATACGGATATTTTTGTTAATCAAACTATTGAATTTAATTTTACTGGAATAAGAGGTTCCCATAATACTAAATTCATTTGGAATTTTGGCGATGACTCAATTAATATGTCAGGCGAATCAGTTATCCATAAATATAGAGAAACAGGATCTTTTATAGTTACATTAAGAATAATCGAATTTACCGGTGAAATCGATACCGCTACGATGGTAGTTAATGTTTATGATCTTGAAGTTCTTGAAGATGGCGAAACAGAATCAATCTTCCCATATATACTGGATGGATCAATTATTGCAGGAATTGCAGTTGTAGTAATGATTTTAGTCAAACAGAAGAAATCTTGATTTTTTTTTTTTTAATTATTTTCTAAAATTGCTTTTAAAATTAACATTTGCGGAGAATTTTATAAGTTTTATTTATTAGGAGTAGTTATTATGGAAATTTTAGAAAATGACAAGAAATTTAGAACTAAATGATTATAGTAATTTACCCAGTTTAGGAAATAAAATCAAAACCTTAGCCGTTTCAATATTAATTTTAAACATTATAATTTTACTGTCCAATA
>CAYPTZ010000775.1:0-2314 GCA_964413395.1 uncultured archaeon
ACAAATCATACATTTAAAATTAATATCAGAATTATGGGAACGATTATGTATTGTAAATTCATTTTTTGTTCCAAATACTCTGCCACATTCTTTGCATATATACAAAATTGAAATATTGTGAAATTTAGTATGATTTCGAAGTAATGATTGAGAATTAAATGCTTTTTTACATGTAATACAATAGAAATTTCCTTTAAGATGTGTTTGTGAATGGTTTTTTAATTCTTTTTGGGATGAAATTGTTTTATAGCATATTGAACATCCATAAAGGGGATTGACATGTTTTGTATGAACTAAAATTCTTCCAAAAGATGAACTAGTATACCTACAATTCATATGATTGCAAAAAAATTTCTTTTTTTCTCCTAATTTTTTAGGATTTATATGTAAAATATTAAGATATTCATTTAAATCTCTGATAGAATAGAATAAAGCCCCTAAAATAAGATATAATGAATGTAAATCTCGGAAAATAGGAGTTATAATAGATTTCTTTTTATAATTGAAAAAAAGAGTTTGAATTTTTTTATTATTTATAAATGGATGATTTTGAAAAAATTTATCATATATATTGAAATATTTGGCAAAAATCCATGCATATGATAAAAATTCTGGGAATTTACTGAGATTTTTTTTATTATTAATTTGGTTTTCAAACGAATTGTAAAAAATATCTGAATTTTGGATGTATTCGACTTTAACTTTTGTAAGATTTTTGCCACATTTATAACAATAATTAAGTGTTGTTTCATTTTTTAACCGGTTATAAAGAATTTTAGATTTACAATAAGGACAATTAGTTAGTAAAAAACATTTGTGTTTAAAACATATTGGTAAAAAACCAAATCTCCAATTTTTACGAAAATACTGAATATTATCTTCTTTTAAACATAAAGGACAATATCTTATTCCGCCCCTTCCTTTAATTCGGTGATCTGTAAAGAGAATGTCTTTAATTTTCGAATTGTTAAAAATTGATTTTTGTAATGTATCATAAAAAAGATTTTTAATATCAAGTAAGCTTAAATTTCGAAAGTATTTTACTGAAAATCCTGTAATTTCTTTAAGATTTAAGATTAAAGCATTATCCAAATTCAAATCTATATCTATATCATCTGGACGATATCCTAAATTCCAACAAAATGTTGTGTAAGATGAATAATTCTCTAATAATAGTCTGGTAAGCCATGAAGAAAGTAATTCATTATGAAATGGTTGTATTATATTTGGTAAAAATTTCAGTTGAGAAGTAAAAAATGGTAATGGTTCTATAGAAAAAACTTCCAATGACGAATATTTTTTGCTTGAAATATTCATCTTTACTACCAAGGATGAATTTTTTCATCAATTTTTTTAATGATATTAAGTGAAAGGTATTTTGAATTTGTTTTTCTGAGTGTTAATACAGATCTTCGCATTATTTCATCTATTAATCCTATTTTACCTTTTGAATATTCTAAAATTTTAGAATAGATTATTTTAGTATTTTCATTAGGATCGATTGAAATTTGATAATAATTAAGGAAAGTTAGTAATAAATTTCTAAAATTCTCATCTTTTTCAAATTTAGGAATATTTAGTATTCGAAAATTAGATTTAAATTTTCCATCTTTTAAAAAAAAAGAGTTTATATTATCTGATCCAATCAATATTAACTTTACATTAAGATCTATATTAATTCTTAATAATAAATTAAAGATTTTTTCTATATTAGTATTAGATAATGATAAAACATTATCAAATTCATCAATAACTAAAGTTTTTATTTTTTGTTCTTTTAAAGCTTTAATTAATTTTTTATCCAAATCAGATAATTTACCACTTCGAATTACAGGATATCCCATTATAATAAGAATTTCTGAAGAAAATTCTTGGATTAATGCACGTTCAGGACAATCAAAAAATATTGTATGACTATTATTATCTTTATTATTTTGTAAATATTTCATTATTAGTGTTGTTTTTCCACAGTTAGATTCAGATGTTAATAGAATCACACTATGACTTGGTTTATTTTCAAAAAAAAAAGAATGAATTTTGTTATATATGTCCATAAATTCATTATAATTAATACAACATCCCAACTTAATTCGGTTGTTTATCGAATTTTCAGTTATCGAATAAATATCATTTTCTATTTTGTTTTTTTCCTTAATCATTCTTTTTCACACCTTTTGGTATAAATATTTAGGTTTTTAATTTTCGCTTGATTGGAACTTTTAAAATATCCTCATATTTTTTCCATTTCTTCCCAAATTCATCAATTAATTCAATATCTATGAAATCTTTTTTTTCTCTAATTGCTTTTTTTGCA
>CAYPTZ010000776.1:0-2308 GCA_964413395.1 uncultured archaeon
AGTATTTGTTTCCCTTGAATATTAATAGTTCTTTCTCCAATTTCTGATTTAATACTATCATTTATCCATGATTCCACTTCTGCAACATATGAAGCGAAATTATCAGATATTTTTCTTAAGTCATCCAATTTTAAATCAATAGAAGATAAAATCTCACCCTTTTGATCGAGAATGGAAGTATTATCCTTTAGAGTTTTAATTATCTTAATATCAAATTCATTTATGAAATTTGAAATTAAGCTTTCTTCTTTTAAACTTTTTAATGAGATAACTATCCGAACCATAGATTGAATAACATTTTTATTTAATCCAAAAATTTTAATTATTTTTTCAGGAATTAAATTCTCTATATTTATTTCTTGAGAAGACACAATAATTAAATTGGAAAAAGAGGGAATTTTTTGAGAATTATCTCCACAATAAACCACAACATCAAAATTTTTACTATATTTATCAAAAAAATGTTGATAATCAGATATTTTACTGAGATTTAAAAACTCTAATGGAATAAGATCATCTATATTCTCATCCTTCAAAAATTCTAATATCTTTTGAGAATCAGTCAAAATTATTCTAGATTTTATTTGAGGAATTTCTTCTGCTCGTTTTAAAGTGTCAAGTACTGAGAGGAGATTTGAAAATCCCTTTTGATCTAAAAATTCCTTATATTTTTTAACAAATTTAAGACTAAAATTGAAATATTGTTGTCTATCATAAATGAGGCTAATTTTATCTGAAGGTAAAGGAAAATATAATCTTAATTTTAATTTTGAATATTGAGTTCGAGTGTAGGTTTCAATAATTCCAATAATATCATCATAAATTTCTTCGATATCTGGCGTAATAAGAATGGATTTCTTTGAAATATTCTCCGTTTTTTCATAATAAATCTGAGCAAATTTTAAGGCTTGATTAAAAGAAATTCCAGGAACGGAACCAATTGCTATTGATTTAATTGCATTTAAGGCGGATTCTTCGTTAAGATAATAATCCAATAAACGCTCTTTTATCTTTTTTCCAATACCAGGTATCGAATTTAAAGTGATTTTTGCTTTAGATGATACTAAATCTTGTGAACATTGGCTTTCTACTAAAGTCATAATTTATCTCTATTCAGAAGAAATCAAATTAAAAAAAAGTCACTGTCTTTATTTATTAAATTAGTCAAATTATAACCAATTAGATTCTTCCTTCTAAAATATTTTCAGCAAGTGTCATCGCTTTTGAATGCATTTCATCAGAAATAATATCCATTTCTAATCCATGATCTAATAATTCTTTATCAATAATCTTTCTTTCACCCACCATATTCTCAATAACATCAATTTCTAGATCAATATAATGAATCCCATCGCTGGAGATTTCGATTGGAGTGTTGATATTGAAATATCTACCTTTCAATTCACGATTTTTAGAGAAATAGCTAGTTTTATAATACCAAGATCCTTGAGTATATTCCCCAATAGCATAATCCCCATATTCAATAGGAGTATTTAATCCATCATAGTTTCCTCCTTCTCGAAGTTTCCGTTTTAAAGTAATACTATATGAATGAGTATTTTGATTATTGATTGATTTTATATAACCAGAAGTCAATTGTATTCGTTTTCCACTTAATTTTTGGTGAAATATTGAAAATGATTGATTATTTTGTATAAATGTGTTATAATATATTTTAAGGAAATTTTGAGATATCAAATCATTTATTTCATTAGGAACTCCATCTAATAATTCTTCAGTAAAATCTGTCAATTCACCAATATTGTATGTTTTTTCTTCATTGTATTCGCCAAATTTATTATGAAATTTATCGTGATGTTTTTCAAAGTGTTTTTGTGGGTGTTTATCGTGGTATCTATCCTTCTTGTACGAATTATCAATTTTTTTTTTTGGTCTTATTTTTATTGATTTAAAGCTATGATGATATTCTATTGTAGGCAAAATCATTCTCCTTATTTTGTCAAACTCACTTTTTACTTGAGCTGGAAATAAAATATTTATTGATCTATAATTTGAATATATTTCTCCAATTTTTTCTGGAAATTCTGTAATAATTTGTTGAGTTTTTATCAAATCCATTTCTAGCTGCTCCATTTCAGCCTGAATATGAGCATTTGATGCCAATTCAGCAGCTGTACGAAAAATAAATCCATATTTTTTGGATTGTTGAAATTCTTTGCCTAAATCAAAAAGACGTTTCTTTTGTCTACCAGATGTAATTTCTTTACTGATAATAACTTTATTATTATAGGGAACAATTACAACTAAATCTCCAGAATTCAATTCACCAGAAACACCAGTTGTAAAT
>CAYPTZ010000777.1:0-2304 GCA_964413395.1 uncultured archaeon
ATTTAGTTTTTAAAACTAACTACAAATAAAAAAAGAACTAAAAAATAAAAATAAAAAAATAAAAAATTATTTCTTGGACCAAGCTGCTATTCCTATCATTATTAATCCAACTATTGGGATTAACATTAGTATTGCCCACCATCCTGGTTTCTTTACTGTTTCAAACATCTTCCACATCCAGATTATTGAGAAAACCCAAAATGCTAAAGTTGCAATCCATCCGACGATAGGAATTACATATCCAATTAAAAGTAACCAAGGCCACCAATGCATTTTCGATGTTTGGTATGCAATTATTAATGGACCTACTGCAGGAATCCAAGCCAATCCTGGACTTTTTAATTTTGCTTTTTTTCCAATTGCCATAAAAACAAAACCAAGATAAATATATAATCCAATTGCAATTATTGTAAATATAAATATCATTGCCATAATTGCAGCCCAAAGTCCTCCTGCTATTAATGATTCATATGCCATTTTTCACCTCCTTTCAAACTTTTTATTTGAATTATAATTTTCAGGAAATAATATTTTATAAAATGTTCTATTTTTGGAAATGAGAAGTTTTAAATATAAAAAACCCCCTCAAAAAATAAGTAATAAATAAAATGAGCCTATAGCTCAGTCTGGTTAGAGCGCTGGTCTTATATGAGTGCAATTCATTAGAATTGTATTTTTCAAAGAGAAATCTAAGAAAGCCAGAGGTCCTCGGTTCAAATCCGAGTAGGCTCATTAAAGTATTGGGCAAAGTGAAATACTTTTTGGTGTTTGCTAAATTCAACAGAATTTCTATATCAAATCCCGAGCGATTTTGTGGTAGAGACAAATTTAATTATTATAACTCGTGCGAGATCGCGAGTTAAGTAGGCTCATTTTTTCATTTTCATAAAATTTATAATCTTCCTTTTCTTTTGTTTTTTATTAAAAAGAGGGAATATTATGAAAAATAAAAAATTGGAAAATTATTTTAGAAATAAAAATGATAATTTTTTAATTTTTTTAAGTGATAAAAAAGCAAGAAGCAAATTATTTATATTTAGTTTTATTTTAATGTCTTTATTTTTAATATTAATTTTATTGCCTTTTTTGAATACTGCTGAAGGAGAAATAACATTTATTCAATATGATGATTATTATATCGCTGGCGCAGGAAACACAATAGCAAATGATGCTGCATTAAGTACAACAACAGGTAATTTTATCGCTGTTGTTGTAGGCGGAAGATATGGAACATCTGGAAATGCAGAAGTTACAGGAATTACAGACACAGCAGGAAATACTTATGTTAAAGCGATTGGAGCATGGAGATATGGCGACACAACTGAAAGGTCTGAAATTTGGTATGCTGAAGATATAACTGGAAATGCAAATAATATTGTGACAGCATCTTTTACAGGAAATTGTTATGTTCGATCTATTTCTGTGTCAGAATATTCAGGAGTTGCAACTTCTGATTCTTTGTTGGATACTGCATCAGATTTCACAACAGCAAAAACATACCACAGTTCAGGAGTTGCAACATCTGAAAACACAGGAGACTTAATTGTTGGGGGATATAATGCACTTGACTCGGGAGATATGACACTTGGTTCAGGATTTACAACACTTTCATCAGATTTGACAAATGTAAAATATTGCGCTGAGTATGATATTCTTGGTGAAGCAGGAGATTACGACGCTGATTTTACATCATCCTCTTCAACTCATGCAGCAATTACATGCGCGATTTTTGCCGTTGCATCAGGAGATACAATTCCTCCAACTTATTCACAAAATCAAACCAATAATACAATAGCAGGACAATCAACTTTATTTTCATTATTAGTAAATGATGAAACTGCTTTGGAATCAAACGGACAATATATTTTCTCAACAAATAATACTGGAGAGTGGGTTAATGAAACAGCTGTTAATTTTACAACAACACCTTCTTGGGCAAATATTACTAAAACATTGAATTCAACCTTGGGAATTTCAATTGGTTATCGTTGGTATTTATCTGATAATGCTGGAAATGAAAATGTTACTGAAATATTTGTTTTAACAACAACTATACAACCAAGTATAAATTTAATAGATAATCTTGTTTCATACTGGAAACTTGATGAAAGTTCAGGAGCAGTTATTGATATTCATGATGGGAATAATGGAATAAATAATGGAGCAACTCCTGGTTCTTCAGGGGCCCTTAATGATGCATATTATTTTGAGGGAACTGATGGAATTTTAATTGGAGATAAAAATAATCTAAATTTTAATAATGTTAAACAATTTTTAAATGAAAATCATTTACAAGGATTTGCT
>CAYPTZ010000778.1:0-2298 GCA_964413395.1 uncultured archaeon
TTTAAAGATCAAAGAGATTATATAGATATTTCCTATAAAATTAATAATCTTGTCAAGTATAGTCGATCTTATATACTTACTCTCATTGTTATAGCCATTTGTAGCATATATGTTATTTCAAAGGCAAACAAAAAAGAAGAAGTAGGCGAAAGTGGCGATATGATCACCAAAACAATTCCTATCTCTGAATTATCAGAATTTGTTACGCTATATGAAGAAAAGAACGCAATTATGATCGATATGGAACGTAAAGATGCAGATTTGTTAAGAAAAAAAATTCAGAAAAAAGCCTACAATCAATCGGTTAAATTATTAGAAAGTAAATTAAAAGAACTCAATGAAGAAGTTGAACCATTCAAAAAAGTTTTAATAAATTCAACTGCTGATATTAGATTTATCATCCAAAAGTTAGATTACCTTGAAGCAGAAAAAGGATCTGTAAAAGATGGTGTTCGATTATTAAAAGAACGGTATAAAAAAGGAAAATTACCTTCAAAAGCCGCTTATGAACGTCTTTTAGATGATATGCTAAAACGAACTTCTACAGCTCAAAAGAAAATTGATAGATATATCAATGAACTCCGAGCCTTTGCAATATAATTTAATTTTTTATTCATTTTTTTATTTAATTTTCATTTATTTTATTTTTTTTCCTCCAAAGTATAGTTTTCTCCAATAATCTTTCTGGATTAGACCTGATGGGGAAAATAAAATGAAGCAAATATTTTAATATTATAATTTTATTAAGTTCGGTGAGGTTGAATAGCTATTGAAAGATAAAAAAAAAAATAACATACCAATTTCTGGATTATTGGAATTTATTACTTTAAATGAAAAAAGGAATATTATGTTAAGTGAATTAGTAGAGCTATATTCAGATATAAAAGAAGTAAAAAATAAGAAAGAAGCAAGCATCGGATCTGGCGATATATTAGAAAGCAGAATAAAAGAAATTAATGATAAAATGGAACCTCTCAAAAAAATTTTAATCCAAACATCGACAGAGACCCAAAAGATAATTCAAAAAATAGAGAAGCTTGAGGAAAAAAAAAGATCTGTAATAAGAGGAGTTCAATTATTAAAAGAACGTTATAGTGGAGGAAAATTGCCATCAAAAGCCGCTTATGAACACCTTTTAGAAGAATTAAGTAAAAAAATTTCTTCACTTCAAAAGGAAATTGATAGATATTCAAATGACCTTAAGACATTTGCACAATAATCTACTTTTATTTAAATTTTATTCAATTTCATACTTTCTATGAAGTTTTTTTACTCCAAACAAAATTTTACATGTATATTTAATAAGAAAAAGAACTCTCGATTTTTTGAGGAAAACTAAACATTTTTAGAGAATTTACTCAATTATGCATAATTCTGCCATGTCAATATTGCTATTCTTTGAGGAACAATGAAATTGAACTGAATAAAGACAATCACTAGTTTTGATACCAAAATACGAAAGGACTATATTCAAATGTTAGTGTTTTTGGGAGATTTTTTTTTGACGAACTCTAGACCAAATGTATTTAAAAAGAAATTACCTTTATAAAAGATTATGAAAATAGATATTACATTTTAAGTGACAGGCAATGGGCAAAATAATCCAAAAGCAATCATCGAAAATACAGAAATGTGGACCAAAATATTCGAGAGAATATTTTAAGAAAATACTACTAATAATTACTTTTATCTGTATCCTCATGCCATTAAGCAATACAACTCTCCAAGCTTCCTTGGACACGCCACAACGAAATGAAAGAATAGAATCATTTCCAGTAAAAGCAGCAGCAGACCCAACAGCCTTTATTTCTGAATGGGATACAACCAAAACAAGCACAGATTCAAGTGCCGCTAATCAAATTAAGTTACCCTTGTATTTTAGTGGCACATATGATTTTCTCGTTGATTGGGGTGATGGTACAACCAATACAATCACTCATGCGAATTACACGGCAGCCATTCATACCTATTCTGCAGAAGGTATATATATCATTACTATTACAGATGTAATTATTGGTTGGGAATTTCAAAAAGAAGGAGATCGATTGAAATTGCTTGAAATCCAACAATGGGGATCCTTACAATTAGGGAATTGGGGGAACTATTTTTTTGGATGTAATAATTTAATTATCACAGCAACAGATAATTTAAATTTATCAGGAACTACCATTTTATATGCAGCATTTGAAGAATGTTGGAATCTTGGTAGTAGTGGAAATTTGAATAATTGGGATGTCTCCCGGGTGACGGATATGAATAGCATGTTCTGGGGTGCAGATAGTTTTAACCAGCCCATTG
>CAYPTZ010000779.1:0-2291 GCA_964413395.1 uncultured archaeon
AATATTACCGGCAAACCAAAGATATTGAAACACTGAGGCGAATTTTGGGCCATTCAGATATCAGCACCACCACAATTTATATAACCCTAGCCAATATAGATGTCGAAAATGGAATGAAGTCGTTTAAAGGTTTTTTATAAAATTAAAGTATTTTTTACTAATATAATCAAAATCTCTTTTTATTATTCTTTTATTATCAATTGAGTTAAAATGAGATTCAAATATTTTAAAAATATTTTTCTGAAAAGCTTATGAGTATTAATGACCAATTTCTAGAATTTTACGAAAATATTAAGTTAACATCTTCTCAAAGAGATGACGCTAAAACTAAATATACCGGAGTTTGTAAAAAACTTCATGGTGTCTACTATCCAACCATTACCTATAATGGTAGCACTAAATTATTAATTGGTTCATATGCAAAGCACACTCATATAAGGCCTGCTCGAGATATTGATGTTATTTTTATAATGCCTTCTGATAAATTTGACCAATATAATGACAATAAATCAAATGGCCAGTCTCAACTCTTACAAGATATTAAAAAGATTTTAGAAGAAAAATATCCCGACACTTCTATAAAGGCTTTTGGAAAAGTCGTTATTCTTGAATTTTCTGACACTCAACATAATGTAGAACTACTACCAGCTTGGGAAAGAGAAGATAAAACTTTTATTATTCCTAACTCTGAAAAAGGAGGTTATTGGGAATATTGGGACCCTCGTTCAGAAATTCAAGCAATTGAGGATTCTAATGTAAAGACTAGACCTTTAATTCGTATGGTTAAAAAGTGGTCTGAAAATTGTTCTGTTAAGTTAAAATCTTATCAAATTGAAAAGAAGGTATTAGATTTTTTCTCAAGTTCTAGTTCTTTTGAAGACGAATATTCCTTTTTAGTAAGGGATTTCTTCTTTTATTTCTATCAGTCTACTAGTGATGAAGCATTAAAAAGTAATTTAAATACCGCATATAGTCGAGCAAAAAAGGCTTGCGATTTTGAAAAAGAAGAGCTCTTGGAAAAAGCTGTTGAGGAATGGAGAAAAATATTTGGTGATGATTTTCCGATAACTCTTGGAAAAAATATTGCTTTTTCATCTGATATTTTGCAGCCTACTTTAGGAGATTGCTCTCACTGCAAACCTTTAAAATGGCCTTATAATCAAGCAAGCAAAGTTAGAATAGATGCTTATATTTACACCTTTAATGAAGATATTGATAAAAGAAAGAAGCTTGGTGGTATAAACTCAAATGGAAGAAACTTGTTAAAAAAACTTTATTTAAAGTTTATTGCGAAAACTAATGCTAGAGGTGGTTTTGAATATTACTGGCAAGTGGTAAATACTGGAACAGAAGCAAAAAATGCTGTTAAAAAAGACGGCTCAATTGGTGATTTGAGAGGTCATTTTATCACTGGGAACCGAGTCCATTGGGAACAGACAAAATATATAGGGAAACATTGGATAGAATGTTTCATTATTCAGAATAATGTTTGTGTTGCCAGGAGTGGGAAGTTTTTAGTAAATATCAAATAATATTTTATGGATAAAGCAAATTTACAAGTTATTAGAGAATCATTTGGTCGTGTAGTCTATTCTCACAAAACACATGAGAAGGAAGCTGAACGGTTTAGCTGTAGTGCTATAAGAACAAAATGGATAAATATAGTTCTAACCTCTCTTACTTCAGGAACCCTAATTAGCACAATAATAACAAGTCAGACATTATTAGCTTATATAAGCGCTATCCTAGCAACAATAACCTTAGCTTTTATAATTTTTCAGTTGAGTTTTAATCCTGAAGAAAAAGCTGAAAAACATCGGCAAACTGCCAAAGAACTATGGCTTCTGAGAGAGAAGTATATAAATTTAATAGCAGACATCATAATTGATAAAATCGACTCAGATACGATTATCCTAAAAAGAGACGAGCTTCTAGAAAAATTATGTATCGTTTATAAATTCGCACCTAATACTAGCCCAAAGGCTTATCAGATGGCTCGGAAAGCACTAAAGATAAATGAGGAATTAACTTTTAGCAGTGAAGAAATTGACCAATTCCTTCCTGAAGAATTGAAAATGGAAAAACCAAAAAAATTGTAAATTGCAGGATTCCATCCCCACACCCCAATCCACCCTTTTTAACGATTTGTTTTTTTTCAAAAACAGCGAGAGTTAAAAAGCCCCAATTTACAAAATTCTTCCTCTTTGCTTTAACGAAAAGCCGGATGATAAACAGCATGAAATCATTCAAAGGGTTTTTTTAGGAAAATTACATTTTCTTTTTTTTCTTTA
>CAYPTZ010000780.1:0-2287 GCA_964413395.1 uncultured archaeon
CCGAAGTGGCACGGCAAAAATTAACTATGGGGCGCTCTATAGATGGATTTGTTACAGCAAGCATTTATGCCGCTATCCGAATTCACGAGTTTCCACGATTATTAGAAGAAATTGTAGAAGTTGCAATTATTCCTTTACGAAGTGTTCACAGAAGTTTAGGCTTGATAGTAAGAAAAGTATTTCCAATACTTAAAATGAAATATCGCCCAGTTACAACCAAATCATTAGTATATCGATTTGGAAATGAATTGAAATTATCCATGAGCACTCAAACCGATGCAGCCAACATGTTACAAACTAGTAGAAAAGCAGGATTAAAATCTATGGGAAAAGATCCTAAGGGACTTGCTGCTGCTGCACTGTATATGGCATGTAAAAATTCAAATGAAAAGCGAACTCAAGCACAAATTGCTGATGTTGCGAGAATTACTGAAGTTACTCTTCGAACAAGAGTCAAACAAATAAGAAGCTATTTATAATCAAGTAAATCCTAGAAAATTTTTTTTTCGATATTTTTACTATCTATTTTCACAATAATTTTATTTGTAGAAAACATAAGAAATTTGCTCAAATCCTGTTATTTGTTGAAGATTTTATTTAGAATTGATGAAAAAAAAGATAAATTAACTAAACCAAGTGTCCTCGAATTTGTTTTGCTCGAGTTCGTAGAGTTACTTCAGTAATTCGGGCAATTGAAGCAATTTGAGTTTGGGTTTTTCTTTCTCCGTTATGTTTAGCAGCGAGATATAAAACAGCAGCAGCAATACCTTTTGGATCTTTACCCATACGTTTCAAACCACGTTTTGATGCAGCAACTAAAATATTATATGCATCTTTTTGGGTTGTAATAGTTAAACCTAATTCTGCTCCGAAACGATATATTAGAGGATTTGGAGATATTGGTTTATACTTGAATCCCATTTGAGGTAGAATAATTCTAACAATTAATCCCAGACTTCTATGAACGGATCGTATAGGAATTAATGCAACTTCAACAATTTCTTCGAGCAATCGTGGAAAATTATGAATTCGAATAGCAGCATATAAAGAAGCCGTAACAAAAGATTCTATGGATCGACCCATAGTTAATTTTTGCCGTGCTACTTGTGAATATATTTTCCAAGCAGATTCTTGTATAAAATCGGGAATTTGAAGTTTTTGACATAGAGACATTAATTTAGGTTTACTCTCCCAAAAATTTCGCTCAATACTATTAATTAATGAGCCTTGAATTTTTGATAAGCGAGAAAATAATTGAGCTCTTTTAGAGTCTAATTGTTGGCCTTTACAGTCAGTTTTTGAGATCCCTATTACCGTTCGAGGACCATAAGTACGCCATCTAGGTTCAGTTCGTCTCCTATTTTTAACTTCATCAGCAGTATAAGCCCTCCGCTCAGAAGAAACAAATTCTTGACCGTATACAACACCACAATTTTGACAAACACGAAATCCATCATCAGATAAGACTAAATGCGGAGATGTGCAACAAGCATCTTGCTTTTCGTCCAATCCATCATAATCCATACCATACGGAATTGTCATAATGTTTACCTAACTTTCAATCTAACTATTAATAAAAATCAGAAAATCTAAACGGATTAAATAATACTTTGAGTCAACGATGATTAAAAACATTATGCTTTTCTTTCCCATCTTTTTCCCACATAAAATTCAAAAAAAAAAATTTTTTAAAATCAAAATTGAATAACGATAATATTAATTAACTTTCTAATTCTAATATTTGATTATTGTGAGAATTTCAATCATTCGGGCATCAAAATCCTTCATAGATGAAATCAAGAGCATAATTGATAGTAATTTGTCATACCTTCAACAATTATTTGAAAATACAGATCTTTATCAAGATTTTCTCATAAACGACGAATGGATTAAACAAAACTTTGAAGAACGAGAATTATTCATTGCTAGAGATAAGGGAATTTATATTGGATTAATAACATTTGAAAAAAAAATAGATTTTGCTTTAATAAAATTTCATCAAATTAAGAAAGAACATCAAGGAAATGGATATGGAAAACAATTAATTCAATTTTTAGAAATGAGAACTTTGCAGGAAAATCTAAATATTCTAAAGATAATGTGTTTTACAAAAGCGGTAGAGGCAATAAAAATGTATAAATCTATGAATTTTGAAGAACCTTCATTAATGGATAAAGAAAAAGATAGTCCTTTTCTAAAAAAAGATTTAATTTTACTAAAAAAGTCATTACCTCCTTTAAAAAAATTAAATTTTAGCAAAGAAAAATGAGAAAGGATTTACAATCTT
>CAYPTZ010000781.1:0-2287 GCA_964413395.1 uncultured archaeon
GTGCTTGCTGTAATTTAGCAAAAGTTAAATTATATACAAATGCTAAAGGTGAGACAGAGATTTCTGAATTTGATATCGGGGAATTTGCCCATATTCATTCTGAAGCATCAAATGGACCAAGATATGATTCTAATGTACCTGTGTCTTTTTTACAGTCCAAAGAAAATTTCCTTCTCTTATGTAAAAAGCACCACAAGCTCATAGATGATAACGAACAAAATTATTCTGCAGAGCAACTTAAAAAACAGAGAATGAAATTTACTAATCTTATCAATTCTAAATTAACCCGAAAAAACCAATTGAATTCAATTATTTTTTTAATAAGTGATAGCTATTTTAATGTGATAAATACCCATACAATTCATAATACTATAGAAAATGATGAAAATATTTATACAAAAGTTGAATTCAGAACTAGTTCTGAAAATACAGTTAATATTGACTGGGAATTAGGTTTTTCCACCATAATTAAAGAATGGCTAGAATTTAAAAAAGAATTTCTTACAGATTTATCAAAACCAATAGATCGCTATCATATATATGGAATAACACATATTCCTTATGCATTTTTACTTGGACTATTGATAAAGGATACATCTCAAATCTATGCTCATCAATGGGATAGAGATGAAGGAAAATGGTGTGGAGAACGTGAACAAATTCAAGAAGAAAAATTCGTAATAAAGGAATCGATTAAGGATCATACCAAATCTTGCATAATGAAAATCGAATTAACAACTTTAATAGATGATGAATTAATAAAACCTTTGAAATTGAATACGGAAAATTATATTTCAATATCAGTAGAAAATCCTTCAAAAATTTGGTTAAAATCTACTGAACAAACCCAATCTTTCGCAAAACAAATGCAAAAAATATTAGAAAAAATCTTCAAATTATTACCAAAGCAAGAAATTCATCTTTTTTACTCTGGACCGATACCAATTATTTTATTATTAGGTACGATGTTGAATCCTAGATTAAATTTACCCATAAACATCTATAATTATAAATTTGATTCAAAATTAATGAAAGGACAATATAAATTAGTTTTTAACACACATAATATTTTAAATAAATATAATTTGCTTTAATTAAGATATTTTTGAATATAGTTTGCTATTTTAAATAACATTTTTTCTTCTTTTAGTGAAAATAATTATATAATAAAAGTACAAAATAGATTTCAGATTATTATGATAGATATATTGCGGTCATTGATTGATCTATCATATAATTTTTACAATGACAAAAAATTTCAAAAAAAAAGGTTGCTTCAAATATATTTTATTTTTTGAATATTCCTTTTAAGCAGTATTCTAACAAATTATTTTTAAAAACATTCAGAAATGTCTTTAAAATAACATATTTATTAAATTTATAAGGTATAATAAAATATAAGGTGATCTTTTTTATGAAAAATGATGAAGAAGAATTTGAAGAAGAAGATGAATTTGAATTGTATAATTTAAATATTCCCTCAATTTTTAAAATTGAAAACGCCATTGAAGAACAAATATTTATGAAATTGACATCCCAATTACAATCATTTTCTGAAGGAACTCATGAAAATCCAGGAGAAGGATATATACAAAATAAATCAAAATTTGATTTATCTTTTATTCAGAAGTTTTCATATTTAGAACAACAAGAGAAAAATATAACTATTATTAAATATCACATAGAGAAATATTCATCTGAAAGAATTTTTGATAAAAATAATAAAAAGATAGTAAAACGAATACGTAAAGATATTGGAGTTAATTATATTATCTTATTAAAACCTGATTTAATAATTGTACAAGGCGCTCGTGATACGGTTAGACGATTTATTAATTCATATGATTATATTTTTAGAACTGAAAAAATAAAATTGAAGAATCAAATTATGTTCGATAAATGGTTTTTAATTTGGATTATTGATCAATATCGCCAAAAAAATTTTGATTTATCACCAGATCTATCTCTAGACTTAATTGAAGATATTAATGTAATAGGAGAAAAAGAAGCATTAATAGGTAAAGATATTTCTGCTAAAAAATCTACAGATGCAACTAGATCTCTCTCTATACTGTTTCCTTTATTGAAAGGATTGTTACCGATTGGCTTAAAATTATGCTTAACAATCAAGGATATACTGACCACTTTATATATTGAATCTAGTGGAAAAATGAAAATTTATTTATCAAAAGGAACATTTGAAGAAAAAGCTAATGAAACAAGAATTCTTTTAGGATCCTTTGCTATAGAAAAAATTATTAGATTATACGATGATTGGCTGAAAAAA
>CAYPTZ010000782.1:0-2285 GCA_964413395.1 uncultured archaeon
AGAAATGGACTATCTCCTCTAGCAGGAAGTATTAACGATTATATTAGCCCTGAATTAGCAGATATTACTAGTTTAGATCTTTTGGATCTGGCAATTCAGATGTGTGGAGAAAGAGGATTAAAGGTCATGTTAGACATGCATAGAGTAATTAATTCTCAAATGACAAACCTCTGGTATTATGGAAGTTATACTTTCAATGATTTTATTGAAAGTTGGCGATTTTTAGCTGCTCATTATGCTGGAAATGATAATGTTGTGGCAATGGACGTATTTAATGAACCACATGGAAATACTTATCAAGAAGGAGATCTCGCTGCAAAGTGGGATGATTCAACAGATACAAATAATTTCAAATATGCTGTTGAAACAGTCGCAGATGTGATATTTTCAGAAAATCCTAATGTGTTAATAATGGTAGAAGGAATTCAAAGCACTCCTAAAGTCGGTGATGATTATACTTCAACAGATCCAGATGATTATTACTCAAATTGGTGGGGTGGAAACTTAAGAATGGCCAAAGATTATCCAATTAACCTAGGGAGTAAACAAAATAAGCTAGTCTATTCCCCTCATGAATATGGCCCAAGTGTATTCCAACAAGCGTGGTTTTATGACGGTTTTAATAAGGATACCTTATATGATGATGTATGGTATGATAATTGGTATTATATAGTTGAAGATGGAACTGCACCATTATTATGTGGTGAATGGGGAGGTCATACTATTGGAGATAATGAAATTTGGATGACTGAATTTGCCGAATTTATGGATGAACAAAACATGCATCAAACTTTCTGGTGTTTTAATCCAAACTCAGGTGATACGGGAGGAATTGTCGATCATGATTGGGTTACTCTCGATACTGAGAAGTTAGCTATTATCGAATGTGTTTTATGGAAAGATAGTCAAGGAAGATATGTATCTTTAGATCATGAAATTAATTTAGGTACAAGTGGAACCAATATTGCTGATTATTATGCAAATGGGAATGTAGAACCAGTCCCTCCAGGAGAAACACCTACAGACACAACACCACCTTCAATTTCTCAACCAGTAGACATAATCTATACATATGGGGATGCAGGAAATTCTATTACTTGGACGGTTAGTGATGCGAATCCTGCCACATATACAATTACTCGAGAAGGAACAACAGTAGATTCTGGTTCGTATTCTTCTGGAAGTACGGTTTCTATTAATGTTGATGGATTAGGAGTTGGAACTTATACTTACATTATTACTGCAGTAGATCAAGCAAATAATCAAAATTCTGATTCAGTTATTGTTACTGTAGAAGATGATTCTGGAGATACCACACCACCTGATATAACAGGCCCTTCAGGTCTATCATATGATTATGGAACTACGGGTAACTCATTATCTTGGACAATTACAGATGAAAACCCAGGAACATATACTATTATATTAGATAGTGTAGATGTTGACACTGGTAGTTATACACCTGGTGATACTATTAGCATAAATATTGATGGATTAGCAGCTGGAGCACATGTAGTTACAATTACTGCTACAGATAATGCAGGTAATTCAAATTCTGATTCATTACTGGTTGTTGTAACAAGTCCTATTGGTGGTCAAGTATCAATGGGTGATGTTACTTCTCAACAAGTTGGAAATACCTTTACTTCAAATATTTATGTCAATACAGGATCTCAAAGATTAGCAGCATATGGAATAATGATCTACTTTGATCCCTTAATTGTGAATATACTTAGTGTAGAAGCAAGCACAGAAGGATTTTTAGCTGCCTATAGTGTTGATAACACAGTAGGTTCTGCTAATATTGCAGGTTTTGAAGCTGCAGGCGTAGATCCTAATGAAGCATTACATCTTTTAACAATTACATGGGAAGCTGTAGGTGAAGGTTCTACAATAATTGACATTGAAGTAGATACCCTAACTGATGAAACAACACTTCCTATTGGTACTCCGATTGGAATAGATAATGAAGTAGTTGTTAATGCTTATGAATTAGGCGATGTAAATCATGATAATGCAGTCACAATTGTTGATGCATTATTAGTTGCCCAGTTTTATGTAGGTCAAGCAGTTAGTATTGATGAAAGTCTAGCAGATGTTAATGAAGATGGTTCAATAACTATAGTTGATGCGTTATTGATTGCACAATATTATGTGGGCCAAATACCTGCTTTACCTCCGCAATAATCTCTTTTTTTTATTGCTTAAGTAAAAATTTTTTTCTTTTTTTTTCAGTCTATAATGTTATAGTTTTTTCTCATTTCTTTTCACATTTTTCTTAACCT
>CAYPTZ010000783.1:0-2279 GCA_964413395.1 uncultured archaeon
CTTCTTCTTTTAGTAGAACTGATCCAATTATTTGGAAACACTCAAATTTAATGATTCTTATGGCTATCGATAATGCAAACAATTCACTCTTTATTTATAATCTTGAACTAAATGCTCAAGTAGATGTTCAAGAAATTGAACAAAATATCAAACAAGGAAGAATTATGTTCATTAAAACAAAAAGATATTTTGAACATTATCAAGATGATGTTTTAACATTAAAAAGCACAATTGATCAACTAAAACTAATTTGTCGTCGCCGAGGAGGTTCTATGGGACGAATAGGTGATGATATTTTAGTGATTACTCCAAATAAGCATGTTAAGCTAAACTAATTTTATAATTTATATATGAATATCACTTTTTTTAGTTTTGAACTCAAATCAATATAGATTTCGTACTGATGATACAATAGAAAAAAGAAATTTTAATATTCTTGATTTAGATTTGAATATTTATGCTATTTTACACTATTTGAAATTATAAATATTGTGAAAAATAGATATTATCAATAATATCTTATCAAGAGTTCAAATTTTTAATCTAAAAAATGTAAAATCCGATTGAAGGAGTTAAGTAAAAAAAGTTTATATTGAAAAAATTAATGTTTTTTAGTATGTTTACCCTTAACTTTACGTTTAAACATTTCAGATCTACCATTTCGAGCTTTATTACCATTTGCTGCTCGAATTTTAACATTCCAATTGTAATGTCTTATTGTCGGAGTCTTTCCATATCCACATGAAGCACATGTTCCTTTTCTTTTAAAATAACTATGTTTTCCACATCGTCGACAAATAGTATGAGTTGCTGCCTTATTGTGTTTACCAAATGAGGCTGTTCCTTTTGTTATAATAATTCACCTTTATTTATTAGATATTGAAGTTATTGCTATAATAGAATCTCCACGCAATAGTACGGGACTGCCATAGTTTTGTTTCTCTTCTAAAATACCCGTTTTTTCATTTTTCATATATTCAACAACATCTTCCATTATTAAATTGGAATATTGATCAAATGATGAAATTTTTCCTTTCAAATAAGTGTTATATAACCTTATTTTTACAGAAACTTCTTTATCGAGCATATTTTTTAAATTTAAACGAAGAGATGGATTTCGCATAGGATTCTCAACTGAGATTAAAAAAAGTGTGATTTAATTTATTTTTTTTGGTTTTTTCAAAATAATTTCATTTTTTTAGCATTAGAGAAACTATCAAAAAAAATTTATTTACGCTGCTAATCATTATTTCTTTTATAATGAATATAGTAATTACAGGAAGTACAAAAGGTTTAGGAAAAGCCTTAGCTCAAGAATTTTTGCACGATGGTCATAATCTTATAATATGCTCACGGAATGAGCAAATGGTTAAAAAAATTTTAGAAGAAAATTCAACCAAATATCCAAATGCAAAATGTTATGGTATTTCTTGTGATGTCTCAGATCCACAAGAAATTGAAAAATTACGGATATTTGCTCAAGAAAAATTGAATGAAATAGATATTTGGATTAATAATGCTGGAATAAGTGGAAATGAAAATAAAAATTTAGTAGAAGCAACTCCCTCTATACTTATTGAAGTAGCTAATACGATTTTAGTTGGAATGCTCTTAGGAACACAGGCAGCTTTAAAAATAATGGTCCCACAAAATCATGGAAAAATATTCAATATTGAAGGAATTGGTTCTAGAGGGCGGATATCTCCTAAAATTAGTGCTTATGGTGCAGCAAAAGGAGGAATTCTCCAATTTACTAAAACTATTACTCAAGAACTTAAAGGGACAATGGTTGGAATTCATACCCTTAGTCCTGGAATGGTATTAACTGATCTAATTTTAAAGAAGGCAGATCCCTCCCATTATCCTATATTTAATATATTAGCTGAACAACCTGAAACTGTAGCGAAATTTCTCGTTCCCCGTATCAAAAAAATTAAAGGTTCTGGAAAATCTATTCGATTTCTTACAACTTTAAAAATATTATGGAGATTTCTTACAGCAAAAAAAAGAAAAAATCGTTTTTTCAATTTGAATGATGAAAAATCTGACAAAAAGATAAATGAATCCAAACCACCTAATTAACTAAGCAGTTGAAATATAAATATCATGTTTTTCTCCGTCGTGGCGAATAGAAGTCACGCCAACAAGAAAACAAGGGTACAAAACATTTTAGCTTAAATCAAATTTTTTGCTTTTTTACTACTATAGTTTTGTACCCTCATAGTTTTTCGTGATATTTTTTCATTTTACCTTTCTATTTTTATTTCAATGTTCTTAGT
>CAYPTZ010000784.1:0-2279 GCA_964413395.1 uncultured archaeon
AGTCAATGTAAAGAAAAACTTTTTGTCGAAACGTTATCTTGTAAAGTCAAGAAATTTTTTTTTTTTTATTTTAGTCACAATTTTTTATATCAAAAAGTTTCAAAATTTATCTAAGGTTACAATTTTATTTCAGGTAGATTATCAGTATAAACATTATCGCAATCAGAAGAATGATTTTTATTGCGATTGTATGTAAGGGAGCTTACAATTGAGATCAATCAAATTATCTGAAATTTCCTTCATATACTCTGATGAATTAAAGAAAATTGTTTGCTTGTTAATTTTTAGAATCTTTTTCTCTGATGCGAATGGACTATCCTCCACAATATATGGAAATATACATTGGAATAGATTAAAAATTTTGGAAAAAAAAATTTAGAAAGTTTTGTTAATTTTCAAAGAAATGTGCTGGTTTAATATCCATTATTTTCAATGGTGGGAGTCTCTGATTTTGTTGAATCTTTTTTGATAATATAAATCGATATAAGTAAAATAATATAATATAATACTGCTGTTTCAGTATATAATACATACCAAATATCGAGGCCAAATCCTAAAGCAAGATCCTCAATAACTAAAGATACTATATGAAAGAGAACTAAAATTAAACTGAATTTTGCTGTATTTTTAATATTATCTCGCTTTATATCAACAAATATCAATATCATTAAGAGTATAATGAATACCAGTAAAAGATAATAATTTATCTGATATATCACAGCTCCAAATGTATTAAATGCCCCAACCTGATATGTATATATATCACCCATATCAAATAAATCGCTGATCTTAATCACAAATTCTAAAATCAATAATAATAATATGACTATTATTCTTGGATCCTTTTTGAGTTCAAATCCTATAATACTACAAAACGCTTAAACTATTTAAAGATTTCTTAGAGTTTTGCATATATTCATTTTTAATTATATTTCATGTATTTGTTCATTTTGGTAACTAAATTTATTTCTAATAGAAATTTGATTTGAGTCGGAAATCTGTTGATATCTCGTTTATTTGAATTAATCAAGGATCAATGTCGTGTTTTATTGATTTTCCGCAAGGAATAGATTTTATCTATTATCATTCATATATATTATTATCCAGTTTATATCTTATGATAATTATATTTTTGAAATCTTCACATACTTGAATCATTTATAATTAATTATCCATAACTCTTTGAAATGGCCGATCCTTAGAATTATCATATAAAATGGATAGAATATTATCCAAATGTAGATGAAAAATTATTTATTATCAAAAAAGGCGTGGAATTTTAAGTTTAAAGAAATACCAAAAATGGGATACAATCTATAATGGCAGATGAATTTATTGATAGTATATTTAATTCAAGGCCAATGAGATTCTAAAATATACGATGATTCTACTACTTTGATTTCAATTTTTAAAAAGTCTCAATTTTGTTATTGTCTCTTTTTTTTTCTATTAAGAAGTCTCAAATTTTATGCAAAGTTACAATAAATATTCTCTGTAAGGTAAATTATCATTATAACAATGATCTGAATCAGAAAAATATTTTTTATTGCGACTATATGGAGGGTTGGTAACAATTACATCAATCAAATTATCTGAAATTTATTTCATATGCTCTGATAATTAAAGAAAATTGTTTACTTGTTAATTTTTAGAATCTTATTGTTTGGTGCAAATTGACTATCCTCCATAATATATGGAAATATGCATTGGAAAAGATTAAAAATTATGGAAAAAAAATTGAGAATTAGAAAATTTTTTAGAATTTTTTGATAAACTTATTCTTTTTTTTAATCTACCTATAGTTTTTCATCTCATGATATTTTGTCTGGATTTATTGCTATTAATAATCCTCCAAAATGTATTCAATATTTTCATTATTCTGTTCTTATATCATTATTTCTATTGATTTCTTAAATATTGAAAAATAGAGTAGTGATTAAATTTAAAATAGTGATGAAATATGTAATTATGTATTAAATTTTTAAGAAAAATTAGGTATTTCTCTAAGAACTATTAATTCTTTTAATTAATTCTTAATTAGAGCAGTTTTAGTATAAATAGGATAAATTCTTTAATAATTTTAAGAAATCGGTAATATTTTAAATTCTAATAACTTAACAAATATGTCAAATAATAAACATTGATTAATAAAAAAATAATAAGTTAAAAGCGCTTTTAGGAAGAAAATATAAATGATGGGGTTATTTTTATTCAAAAATAGCAAAATTCCTTTTTCTGAAGCATTAATTAAATAGTTTATTGGTTTTAATATCTTTAAT
>CAYPTZ010000785.1:0-2279 GCA_964413395.1 uncultured archaeon
ATGGAAAAAGCCCTTAAAGACTCAAAACTCAGTAAAAATCAAATTAACAAAATAATTATGGTTGGTGGACCTAGCCGAATGCCTAGTGTTCAAAAAACTTATGCCGATTTCTTTGGGAAAAAACCAGAAAAAGGTGTCGATCCTATGGAATGTGTTGCACAAGGTGCCGCAATTCAAGGAGGAGTTCTCTCAGGAGATGTTGAAGATTTATTGTTATTAGACGTCACTCCTTTGTCTCTTAGTATTGAAACATTAGGAGGAGTTTCAACACCTCTAATTGAACGAAACACCACTATTCCTGTTGAACGAGCCAAAATCTTTTCAACTGCTGCTAATAACCAACCAAGCGTTGAAATTCATGTTCTTCAAGGAGAACGTCCAATGGCACAGGATAATATTACTTTAGGCAAATTTCATCTTGATGGAATTCCACCGGCTCCAAGAGGAATCCCTCAAATTGAAGTTAAATTCGAAATTGATGCAAATGGAATTGTTAACGTCAAAGCAACGGATTTAGGAACTAAACGAGAACAATCTATAACCATAACTGGACAATCTAAACTTTCGGAAGAAGAAATTCAGAAGAAGATTAAAGATGCAGAATTACATGCTGAAGAAGACAAAGTCACCAGAGAAAAAATTGAAGCAAAGAACACAGCTGATGGAATGGCCTTCCAAGCAGAAAAAATGATGAAAGATAATGCCGATAAATTGGATGAAGATCTAAAAAATGACTTGATTAAAGCCATTCAAGATACTAAAGATGCAGTAGCTTCTGACGATTTGAAACGTATCAATGAATCGAAAGAAATATTGGAAAAATTATTACATAAATTAGCTGAAAAAATATATGCTCAAGGTGGAGCTCCTGGTGGTGGCCCTGGTGGAATGGGAGGCATGGGAGGAATGACTCCAGAACAAGCAGCAGCATTTGCCCAACAGGCAGCGCAACAAGGTGGAAATGCAGGTCCAGGTTTTGGTAGTACTGGAGGCGCCACTTATGATTCTCCAGATAAAGATGGAAAAAAGAAGAAAAAGAAAGTTGTCGATGTAGATTGGGAAGATGAATAAACATTTCATCTCCTTTTTTTTAATATTATAATACAAAAAAATAAAACAATAAATTTCATTTATTATCATTCATTTATAACACTAATATTCAATATAAAAATCCAATATATATTTACTCCAATTCACAATTTATCCAATTAATTATATAATAAAGTAATAAAGTCTTTAAGGTAGACGGAATCAATGACGAATAAAAATAAAAGAGATTACTATGACATTCTTGGTATCGAAAAAAATGCAAATGACAAAGATATCAAACTTGCATTCAGAAAATTAGCAATGAAATGGCACCCAGATAAAAATAAAGCACCCGAAGCACATGATAAATTCACAGAAATTAACGAAGCATACATGGTTTTATCGGATCCAGATAAACGTACAAAATACGATAGATTTGGATTTAATGGGCTAGATATGGGCGATGGAGGTGTTTCTGGCGGAGGATTTTCGTCATTTGGCGATATCATGGATATGTTTTTTGGAGGAATGGGGGGCGATTTTGGATTCGGAGGAAGATCTTCTGGTAATCGAAGACGTCGTGTTCACGGAGAAGATATCGAAATTACACTAAAAATAGACTTTTTAGAAGCAGTTTTTGGTGCTAAAAAAGATATTGAATATAAACGTTATGAACCATGCGGGGCTTGTGAAGGAAAGGGAGGAGCAGATGTTAAGAAATGTCCCAAATGTAAGGGAAGTGGACAAGAAACTCGCACCACTCGATCATTTTTAGGATTAATGCAGCAAGTCACCACTTGTTCCACTTGTAGGGGAGAGGGAGAGGTTGTAAAAACACCGTGTAAAGTTTGTAAGGGTCGTAAAATGATTTTAAAAACTAACAAAACCTCAATAAATATTCCTGGAGGAGTGGATAATGATATGCATTTAAAAATACAGGGACATGGACAACTTCCCACTAAAGATGCCATCCCAGGAGATTTATATGTTCGAATCCGCGTCAAACCAAATGAAGACTTCCAACGAGATGGAGATAATATTATCAGCGAAATTAAAATATCTTTTATCAACGCAATAAAAGGATGCAATACAACTATAAAAACAGTAGATGGTCCAATTAAATTAAAAATTCCCGAAGGAACTCAACCAGATACATTAATGCGTCTTCGAAACAAAGGTATTATCAAATTACAATCAAGAGGATCTGTTAGAGGACATCATATCGTCACTGTTAAAGTTATGATACCTAA
>CAYPTZ010000786.1:0-2279 GCA_964413395.1 uncultured archaeon
ATATATCGTGATCTAAATAGTTATAGTGATTATCATCATTGGAATAATGGTATTATTTCTATACTTATCTGGATATCAGCAATATGGCTGATTTCTAGTTCAATGAAATCTTATTTTTTTTTGAAAGAAATCCAAATTAATAGATATATTAGGCTAAGATTAAAATATATGGCGATGCTTGGATGTTTATTTTTCATTCAAGGTTTTACAAACTATTTCTATGTGTTATCTATTGAAGGATCTACTTTAAAATTAATTTTAGCATTTCTAAATGCTACAATTGTGCTGCTTTTTTCATTAGGGATGTTCTATACGTGGGTAATTATTAAAAAGGATAACGAGAGTCCTATTTTATAGAAAAATATTTGAAAAATTTTAGTAAATGCAAATATTGTTTTTGAAATTTTTTTTTTTTGATTCCTTTATTTAGCTAAAAAGTGAATGAAAAAATGGTTCCTTTATTTCTTCCGAAATGACCCTCGAGCATTCACATAGCCTAAGATATAATTGTAAGCGTTTGAGGAAACTGTGGTAGTCTTTGAATCTATCCCCTTCATGTATGATAGAAATTGCAAAGGTGTTTTCCACATTATTTTGATATCTTCCGTATCTTCCATTTTGGATTTTCCTCGTTTACTTGCATCCACAATGCATTCTACCATAAAAGTACTTTCATCTGATAATCCCGCACTTTTAACACAAAGTGGGCTTACCCTTATCACTTCTCCCTTATATCCTGTTTCTTCTTCTAATTCTCTCAATGCTGCTTTTTCTGGAGTCTCACCCTTATCAATAAGGCCTGCAGGGAAATCAATTTCCACTTTTTTTATTGGTGGTCGAGGTTGTGAAATAAACAGGAATTTATTATAGCGTTTTGATCGACAAATGACCAGCACTACATTTTGTTTGTTTTTTCGGGAAGTAAATTGCCATTTTTGTTCCTGTCCCTTTTTATCTAAATATGTGGTTTCCTTTAATGACAGCCAATCTGAGTTATAAAGATCTTTTGTTTCTTTTATTTTCATATGGGAACATTAGATTCATCACCTAAAAATTCCGTTATTCTAAAAATTTTTTTTTATATAGTTCAAAAATTTCAGATAGCTTTAGCGTATTGACTGAGATTGTTAAAATTACAAGAAAAAGACCTATTTTTATTAAACTTGATTAGATCTATGGATGATTAAGATTTAAAAATTTCTATAATTAAAAAAATAAAAAGTTCCAAATTATAGTGTTAAAATGATTAAAATTTTAAAAGTCAAATTTATAATTGTCAAATATATTAATTATCCATGGTAGAAAATCGTGAATATCAATATAATACTGAAGAATATTCTGAAGAACCTTATATCGAAGAACCTTATCCCTCTTCAAATTCATCATATCAAAGGCCTAATTATTATCAAAAATCAGAATCTTCTACCCTTGATGGTTATACTCCTACATGGAAAAAGGGAACAAGTATTGCTACTATCTTGATAATTTCTGCATTAGTGATTGCTGGCTTAACTTCTGATGCCAGATATCTTCTTATCATAGGTTTGGTATTTATTGCCCTTATGCTATTATCGTTTATAGTATCGTTATTTGCAGGAAATAGACATATGAGCATATGGGAATGGTTTATTCTGCAAGACTTAATTCGTTTATTTATTTATGTGGTGGCCATAATTTTTCGATTATTTGCCGAAATTGCAAAGAATAATTAATCTTTCTGATGGTTTTCGTTTGATTTCAATAAGTTCTCCACTTTCCTCTCTCAGAAAATGAATGAAAAATAAAAAAAAAAAGGAAATACTTCCAAATGAATATTTTTTTTTTTATCTCATCACTTTACCTTGTGACAGCAAAAACTTGATTTCTTTTCATACTTTATTCTCAGCTTATTTTCATTTTAATTTCTTTTTGTATCCAATCTTACTCTCTTATTTCCTAAACTTCATTTTTACATTAAAAGATTTCAGAAATTTATCCAAAATTATATATGCATGTTAATTATATTAAAATTAAAGACTTTTCCTTCTGATATCCATCATTTTTCAATATCAGCAAGTAAAAAATTTATCCATCAAAATTGCTTCCTTGAGCTATAACCTAAACACACGCATAATAAGTGATAAAAAAAATGAATCCTGATCAAAATATTAAAACATATGGCGAAAAAAACAACTCTGACATAATTTTGCAATTATCTAACCCTTTTCCCTATAAAAATATATTTGCATAATAAAAACGGCCGAAATTTTCCGAAAATTATAAAACTAATTCCTATATTG
>CAYPTZ010000787.1:0-2276 GCA_964413395.1 uncultured archaeon
TTTTAATAATATCTTTTAATCTTTTAATAATATCTTTTAATCTTTTAATAATATCATAATCTTTTAAAAATTTCTATTACTTGACTTTCAAAGTTATTTTTTATAATATGATCTTATGGCTTTTAATTAAAAAATATTTTTTTTTTGCCACTACACGAAAATTATTTTCCCGTAAATCGCTTCAAGTTCAAGATATTGAAAAGTCTGCGTTGTAAAACAGACATTTGAGTAAGAAGCACTTCGGGAAGGTCTTTATCGCCATAATATAGGCGAATTTCTTTAATATCCTCCAAGGCTTCAAAACATTTGTCTTTGGAGGCAGTAATGCCTACTAAATGTATCTTCCGATAGAGCAAATTAGAAAGAAGCAACGCTAACACGCTGATAAACAAGTGCACTCTTATCATCTGATCTGTCCAGACATACATGGGCATGACGCTGATCCTATCTCTTTTATTCAATTCTTTAAATTGCCGTTCCACGTCGATTTGCGCCCGATATGTCTTAACTATTTCCAACGTGCTCCACTCGTTCCTGCTGGAAAAAACAATCGATTTCCCGAGATCCTTCAAATAATCCTCCCGAGCAGTATCGTCAATTTTCCACGTTATTTCTAACCCATTGTTTATTTTTCCGATGGAATAAGCAATGATAGCTCGTAATTTCTTGTTTTTAAGAATGTCTCGTTCGATCTTGGTCACTATTTCTTTTGGATCCTTCCATTGCGGCTTAGAATTCAACTGGGTCTTGATAAATTCCTTCAATTTCAAAATTGCCTTATAAATGGTCTCGTCCAGGGCATGTTCCTGTAAAGCAAATGTATCTTCGTCAAAGGTGGCAATTAATGTGTTTTGTTTGTCCTTACCGAGATACGCGGTCGTCGTAGTTCGATACCCAAACACTTTTCGTCCGTTCTTTTTCGTCCATAATTCCTCGTATTTAGATAGAGGCACGTCCAAGAGTGGTTTCGAGACATTCATTGAAGGGCGGATGCTACTTACAAAATGGATCTGTTCGGAATCTAAGAACTTATAAGCGTCCTCTGAATTATTTCCCTTGTCAAAAACTAACGTGATCTCGGGTAGTTCGAGCCCAATGGCTTTAAAGCGCTTTTTCATTAGAGCGAGCGCTTGCTTGAAGTGCGATACATCGGGAACATTTCCTTCGTAGGTTTCGTGCATCACAGGCACGTTACACTCGTCTCGGGTCACCAATAAGGACATGGAAACCTGTCGAAGGTCATTTCTCTTTTTCTTGTTATGTCCCCGTTGAGCGATGGTGTTTTTCTTGTATTCTCGAATGTAAGTGAAAAAGTTAGTCGGATCAAACAAGAAACAATCCGATTTTAACCCGAACTCGAAATATACTTTCTTGCAAACCTTTTCTTCGATACATCTGATAATCTCCTGATCTAAATATCCCATCTGGTTCAAAATATTTTGCGCAGTTAAAAATTCCGAAATATCGGGAAATTGTCGTGAAAGTGCCGTCTTATCAAACCATTTCTGGACTTGGCTCTTGGAATTTAACGCCACTGCGCGATTTATCGCTAGTAAAGTGATATATTCTCCAACTGAAAACCCCTGTCCTCGTTTTACCGTACATTCGTTAACAATTTCAATCAAGTCGATCTCTTTAGAAATCGAAAAGAGAGCATGTACTAAACCAAACGAATATTCTCTAGGTTTCGGGAGTTTTCTAGATAATTTTCGCTTTATATCGTGAAGATTCTCTTCTACTTGATCCTTTCGGCAGAGGATTACCTCCCAAATTCGCTTTGTTTTTCCATTCACGCGTTTTCCGTGTCCCAAGCACAGATATATATAGGTTTTATTTTTCGTCTTGACTTTTTTCTCAAAAATGAATACCATGATTATATATTGCCATAACATATATATAAATCTATCGCTATTAACTCCTAAACATTCTAATATTAAGATATTGATTTGCCACAACGAGCAAAATTTTAAGCTACACTCTCTTCTTGCGAGACATTGAAGAAACTTAAATAAGCAAATTAAAACTTAAAGAATTGATGAAAATCACGAATTAATACAATTTGTCGGTGTATAGCTCCATTTAAAGAAAACTTAAAAATTCAGCGTCAATATACACAAAAATAAATCTATTTCTGAGACTTCCGACAAAACTTATTTGAAAGGAAAAATTTAACTTAACTAACTTCTATCTTTGAAAGTCAAGTAATATTAAATAAACTAAATTTTAATAAATTTTTCCGTTATTAATGGTTTGAAAATTAATAATAATATTTTTTA
>CAYPTZ010000788.1:0-2276 GCA_964413395.1 uncultured archaeon
ATTTCATGATTTTTTCACCAAATTCAATATATTTGGAGATTGCTGAAAAATTTTGCTTATTTTGATTGGAATTATATGATAAAAAGAAATTATCAGTTGTTTCAATAATTATTGATTTTGGAATATTTCTTCCTGATTTGATACCTGGTATTAGAAATTGTGTTTCAATTCCAAATTTTTGAATATTTTTTTTTGAGGGAAAATAAAAATCATTTGCTCCTGTTTTTATTCCTCCAATCACTGAAGTAATTTCATAATTATCCATGGAAATTAAAGGAATTTTTTGAATTATTTGAGCAATTTTACTTTGATGTATATATTTTAATGACCATTTTTCTGAATAACGTAAATTTAATTGCTTGATAATTGTACATTTTATATTTTTATCATTATTTTGAAAGATATACTGAACTTCATCCAGATTTTGTCTTACATTTTCTGAGATATCAGAATAGACTTTATCTTTGAGATTAACTAATACATCTTGTGTTAGTAAATAGATAAATTTTACAATATTATTTTTTCTTTGCTCTTTTTTCATTTCTCTTTGCAATAACAAGATTATTGTAGATACTTGGGCATTATGAAAGATATTTTGGCTAAAACTAACTATAGCAATTATTTTGTATTTGGATAAAATGAATTCCTTTAATTTTTCTCCATATTTTACATCTAACCATTTGTTGGGAACTAAAAAACAGCTTAATCCTCCTTGTTTAAGAAAAAAAGTACTATACCAAATAAAATAACCATAATAATCCGTTTTTGCAGTTAATAATATTAGATCTTCTTGAATGTCCATGGAATTTCTTTCTTTCTTCAAAAAATGCAATATTTCTAATCTTTTTTGAACCAATTTAGGTAGAATTTTTATTAAATTTTCTTTATTGGGTATTTTTTCTTGTTTGATATATGGAGGATTCGCAATTATAGCATCAAATTGAAGAGGAAAATGATTTTTTTTTGGGTTTTTAGTATTTTCTATCTGATCATGAATATTGAAGTTAATTTCTGGTTCCATTGATAAAAAATCTGTTATAATAATATTTGATATGCTAGATTGCAGATTATTATCCAAGCAATTTAAACAAATTCGCGCTATTTTGGCAGGAAATTGATTAATTTCTACTCCCCAAATATTTCTCAATATAGATGTATTTAATAATTTATCATTAGTTGTTTTAGAAATATTCTTCATTTGTTTGTAAACATTATTAAGCAGAACACCAATACCACAAGCAGGATCTAAAACAGCCATATTCGGCTTAATTATAGTTAATTCAGCCATAATTTTACCAATTTCATCGGGAGTATAAATCTGTCCCATTGATTTTCGATTTTCAATAGAAATGGAATTTTGTATGAAATTAACTAATTTAGTTTGATAATTTTTGGAATTTATAACATTTTGAATATATTGGGTAATTATTTTTTCATTAAGGAAAGGCAGAATATTTTTTTCAGAAATTAGGTTAATCTTTTGATTCTTGGCAGTATGATTCATAAAAATTCCATTCTCTATTAGATAAATATGCTTAGGATAGTAAAAAAGAATTATTAAAAAATAAATTATGTGAATAACTTTATTATCATAATAAAAATAAATCTGAGAATTAAAAGAAAATTAGAAAAGAAAATTAATCTTTGACAAGATGGACCTCTGCTGTGATAGTATCGACTATAACCCCTTCTAATCGACCTTCTTGACAACAACCAGAATTGGCATATATTTTTTCTCCAAAATTTGTTAATTCTTGATGATGCGAATGCCCACAAATAACAACGTCATAACCTCGATTTAAATTCCTTTCTGCAAAATTTCTCACTTCTGTTTCAACATATTTGCTTAAATATCTTTTACTTTTATATAAATTATCAATGCCAGGTAAAATGAGTTCAATTTTCCCTAATATCCAGCTGAGAACTCGTCTTACAGTATTTGAAAATTTTTTTTCATATTGAAACCCATGAGTAATTAAGATTCTTTTTTGATTATTGGCAATAATTGTAATACTTAAGGTCCATCCTAACCGAAAATCATGATTTCCACAAATTATTTCTACCCTAGGATCATTTTCAAGAAATTCAAGAATTTTAGAATGTGCTTTTCGAATTTTTTTCATTTTAGTCTGCCATAATTCATAGAGATCCCCATTAACAATTATCAACCTTGGATTATATTTTTCAATAAAGGCAATCAATTTAGTTTCTCGATCTTCTGAATTTTCTAGATTACCAAAATCATCTGTACCTGTACCATCTGCTAAATGTAAATC
>CAYPTZ010000789.1:0-2271 GCA_964413395.1 uncultured archaeon
TAGGAAGTTCAGAATAATCAATTTCTACTATGGGTAAAGTCATTAGAATTTCATTTCCTATTACTGCTTGATTAAATTCTCTTCCTTTAATAAATTGTTCAATTAATATGGGCTGATTATATTTATTTAAAGCTTGATTAACTCTTTCTTTTAAATCATCCCAATTTTCGATATAAGATAAGTTTGTTATTCCAATACTTGATCCTTCATGAATAGGTTTAATTATCACAGGATAATTAAACTTAATTTTTTCTTTTTCAGAATTTGAAATAATTGGAGATGAAATTAAACAATATGGTGCTGTTTTAATTCCATTATTATCTAAAATTTGCTTAGTAAATAATTTATTAAGAGAAATTGCATGTCCTAAAGGTCCTGAACCTGTATATGGGATTCCTAAAAATTCATAAATTGATGGTGCTTGGGCTTCACGATCTTCCCCTTGATAGCCTTCTACGATATTAAAAATCAAGTCTGGTTTAATACATTTTAAGTTTTCTACAAAATTAGTATTATATTCGACATCTATCACATTAAACCCTAAAGTTTTTAGAGAATTATGAACTGTAATTATAGTATCCTTTGAATCATATTCTGCATATTTATCATCTGATTCTAATTCATAATCTATAGGTAGAGCATTATAACAAAATGCTATCTTTAAATCTTTTTTTTTCATTGCTTGTAGCGGTTTAGACGCGGGTTAAAATTTTTTTAAATTTAATACTATAATTACATTGATCTTTATAAATATATCGAGATAACAAGATATCTTCATTTCAAATAGAATTTTAAATTATTATGGCATATACTTTTACCCAGTTAAATTTTCTCTGTTTAAGAATAGATTTAAGCCTTTAAGTGAATTTAAAAATTCAATAAATTTTAAAAAAAAAAAGTTAAAAATATTTCTTATTTAATCAAAAGCATGACCTGCACAGCCAAGGACTTCTTTATTTTTTCGAGCATACATTTTAGTTAAAGCATCTCGAGCAGGACCAAGGTATTTACGTGGATCAAATTCTGCAGGTTTATCTGCAAAAGTTTTTCTTACTGTTGCTGTCATTGCTAATCTACCATCTGAATCAATATTTATTTTACATACATTCATTGCGGCAGCTTTCAATAATTGGGATTCTGGAATACCAACAGCATCTTGTAATCCGCCACCATTAGAATTTATCATTGAAACATATTCTTGGGGAACTGAAGAAGAGCCATGGAGTACAATTGGAAATCCTGGTAATTTTTCTTCAATTTTTTCTAAAATTCCAAATGCTAATGGAGGTGGAACTAAAATTCCCTCTTCATTTTTTGTGCATTGTGATGGTTTAAATTTGTTTGCTCCATGTGAAGTACCAATAGAAATTGCAAGACTATCACATCCCGTTTTTTCAACAAATTCTATTACTTCTTCTGGTTGAGTATATGTGCTTTTTTCTGCAACAACATCATCTTCAACACCTGCAAGAACGCCTAATTCACATTCTACGCTAACATCCCTTGCATGAGCATATTCTACAACTTTTTTTGAAATTGCAATATTTTCTTCAAAAGAAAGATGACTTCCATCAAACATTACTGAGCTAAATCCTGAATCTATACAAGCCTTGCAAATTTCAAAGTCTCCTCCATGATCTAAATGGAGTGTAATAGGAATTGCTTTGCCATCTTCACGAAGTTCCTTAGCATATTCCACCGCACCTTGGGCCATATATCGTAATAAGGTTTGATTTGCATATTCTCGTGCACCTTTTGAAACTTGAAGAATTACTGGGCTTTCAGTTTCAACACATGCTCGAATAATTGCTTGGAGTTGTTCCATATTGTTAAAATTATATCCTGGAATTGCGTATTTTCCGGCAATTGCTTTTTTAAACATTTCTTTGGTATTAACCAATCCTAAATCTTTATAATTTACCATTTCTGGGTCCTCAATTAAACATTTTTTGATAACTAGAATATCAATTTCTTAAAGTATATCATATAATTTGAATTAAAGGGTTTTGATATCATAAATAAGAACAAAAAATAAAAAAAATAAATCATTTCTCTATGAAATAAAACAGTTTTTTCCTACCTTTTTTTGTATATTCTATAATTTCTGCTTCGATTAATTTATCTAAATGATATTTTGGCCGTTGGGCATCATGTAAAAATAAACATCCTCCTGACCTAAATAATCCCACTACATTTTCCATACACTGGGGTCTACGTATACCATCAACAATAATGATAAAGATAAAAAATACAACACCCCCCAGAAATCCT
>CAYPTZ010000790.1:0-2269 GCA_964413395.1 uncultured archaeon
TCACATGTGGTTCTGTTTTTAATATTTTAGTTCCTCTTACTAATTTTGGCTTTGAAAATGATGTAGATGTATTTATTGATTCAAATGGAAATTATGAATATATTCTGCAAAAAAATCTATCAGAAAAAAAAACAATATATTTGGAAACACATAATCACTCATTCGATAATATTCAAGGAGTTGTATATTTGCAATCGGGTCGAAAAATCTTTACAAAATCTCAAAATATACCTTTATCTGATTACAAATGACTACAGTATTATGGGAATGGATAAAATTTTATTCTATTAACATAAGATCTCTGAAAATATGCTTCTATAATAGAATTTTGTTTTGAGATTTCTCGGTTGTATATGTCAGAGTATAGCCAAATTCCATTAATAGATTCATCAATTCCGAGTTTTGTTTGATATATTGCCATTTCTGCCGTTGGATTTTAAAATCTTCGGGTTTTACTTTCTGCTCTAATAAATATCTGATAAATGGAATGTTCTGAGATAGCAAGGCCTGTTGTAATAAAATATTATAATCATTGTTTCGTAGGTGAAGATTCATTCCCTTCTGCTTGATATACTCGATCCATTGGTCTTTCTTCCATTTGAGAGCATGTTGACATATCATCGTATATTCATCCCGAGAAAATGTTCCATGGTGAAATAATACTTCCGCAATTTTATCGTGATTCTGCTCAAAGGCAATTGCCAATAATGGAATCAGATCCCAGTTCCAATTTGTTTGGATTGAATATAAAAATTGGATTGTTCGCCATAATCCGCGTTGAATGATTTTTCGAATTTCCTTTTGAGTGAATATCTCCTTATTTGCTCCCGCGTTCACCAATTGTTCCAATATTGCAGGATAAGGGGTTTTATTGGGATCTTTGTTATGATATTCCATCGATAGATAAAATACTTCAGGTGACTCCATCCCATACGGGGTGACATCATCATAATTCCTTTCAATATTGAGGAGATGATGTAGGCAACGATTGAGGTCATATTCTGTTATTTGCGAATTGGTCACCATAAATTTTACTGATTCCAGCGTCATAGCATCAACGGCATTATACAAGATTTCTGCGGGATTGATATTGTGTTCCTGCTGACTTTCCGATATTGCTTCGATGATCTTTGGTCGATTACTCTCATACAGTTGCTGAAGATCTTCTCTGGAAATATTCGAAAACTTTAGTCCTTTATCGAGTAATTTCTCAATTAAATCATAATGGGGACCATATAAGGCGCAATCCATTAAACCCTCAATATTTTGACCCTCTGGAATTAATGAGAGAAAAAAATCGACATTTTCCTCAACATTTTGCTCGATACTAGCCTTAAGATAGGCGACATAATTCGCTGACATATCAATCCCATAGGATAATAACTTTTTGATTGATGCTGGTTTCTTTATTCTGACTAATGTGAGTAAAAGTTTATGTATTTTTTCATGGGTTAACTCCTTCGGCACAATGAATAGATCTATTAATTCAGGAGTGGTCCCTTGAATTGTTTTTTCTAGGATCAGATATTTATCTTTAGAATTTACTTTATATTTTGTCATGAGCAGCTTCACCCCTTCAACATTTCCCAGTGAAGCTTGCTTGATTAACAAATTCTCAAAAATTATTTTTGAATTTTCCTCCTTTTCAAAAAAAGAGATAATGCTATTTAGATAATCTATTTCTGTCCACGAGGTTTGCCTTACAAATCTTTCCCAATCAAAGTTATTTGGAGGAAAATATCTAAATAGATATATTACCCCTTTAATATCATTTTCGATGGAATTTTGGCCATTATACTTTAAATAATAATCCTTACATGAAGAAAATATAAAATATCCACTGTTTTCCGGTGTAATTAAGTCCAACTTGGCTAATTGACAAAATAACTCATATTTATTGCCACTATAGGGGATAGCTTCACGAATTGCGTTGATATTAATCGATGGCAAATATTTATCCAACATATATTTGACCATTGTAAACTTATGGTGAGAGATTGTCCATTTGAAGATACTGTTGAGTTTATAAGGGTGATTTTTATAATAATTAAACATGAAATCTATCATTTCTGGGTTTTCACTTATCGCTGCCGAGCTCCAATATAGGGTCATTTCCTTTAATATGGGATCATATTCCTCCATTTCTCCCCCATTATTGAGAAATATTTTTAATATTTTCACAGATCCTCCCTTTATTGCCTGTGATATCCATTCAAACCTTATATTATTTCTTAAATTTCTAAGTTCAATTATTTTACTGACAACTATA
>CAYPTZ010000791.1:0-2262 GCA_964413395.1 uncultured archaeon
ATTCACAAGAAAACTAAAATAATGAATTATATCAATTTTGATAGAACCTCATAAATAGTCTTGATAAAAAAAATAACCAAGATATCATTCATTCTGATGAATATTATTTAGAAAAACTTGAAAAATTGATGGGGCAACCTCTAATTGCCCAAGAAATTGAAGGATTAACCTATTCGACATTTTTGGGAGGAAATAATCATGACGTATCTTATGGCATTGCCGTTGACAGTACTGGTTGTGCTTATATAACAGGTCTTACATTAAACGATACAAATAATTTTCCAACGACACCTAATGCAATCAATACAACTCATAACGGGATGAAAGATATTTTTGTTGCTAAGATCAGTGCAGATGGTACAAATTTAATATATTCGACTTTTATTGGAGGCTCAGATGATGAGGAAGCATGGGGCATTGCCGTCGATAATTCGGGTTGTGCTTATATTACGGGATATACGTTAAGTAATAATTTTCCTACAACATCTAATGCAATTAATCAAACAGAAAATGGGGGTGGCGATGCATTCATTAGCAAAATAAGTGCGGATGGAACTGTATTAGAATATTCTACTTTTCTCGGAGGATCTGGTTTAGATATCGGATATGCAATTGCAATTGATAGTACAGGAAATGCATATGTAGCAGGTATGACAAATAATAATACTAACCATTTTCCCACGACACTTGGAGCAATTAATGAAACCCATAATGGTTTGACCGATGCTTTTGTGAGCAAAATCAATGTTGATGGCACCAATCTCGAATATTCAACATTGCTTGGAGGTTCTAGTTGGGAGGAAGCATTTGGCATTGCAGTAGATAATGCAGGTTGTGCATACATCACGGGTTATACTTATAATATTTCAACACTCGAAGATCATAATTTTCCGACAACATTTGGGGCCATTTCTGGAGTTCATAATGGAAATGTCGATGTTTTTGTGTGCAAAATTAATGGAGAAGGAACTGCACTTGATTATTCAACTTTTCTTGGAGGAGAAAATATAGATTATGGGACAGCAATTACTCTAGATAGTTCTGGTTATGCATATGTAACAGGAATGACTCATGATGATGTTATAGATTTTCCTACCACATCCGGTGTCTTAAATGAAACCCATAATGGGGGTCTTGATGCTTTTGTCTGTAAACTTAACCTTGATGGAACCGCTCTTGAATATTCAACATTTCTTGGAGGTCCATTTACTGATAACGGATATGCTATTGCAGTCGATAGTACTGGGAGCGCGTATGTGACAGGAAATGCGTATAACACATTGGCTTTTTTAGCTAAGATCAATGTAGATGGATCGGAATTGGATTATTCTACATCTCTTAATGGTTCTGGTTCTGATGTAGGGCAAGCAATTGCGGTCAATAATTTTGGAAGTGTCTATCTGACTGGAATTACAATGAATAGTACTACAAATTTTCCCACAACACCTGGAGCTATTGATGAAACTCATAATGGTTTAGATGATGTTTTTGTGTCCAAAATTCAAATAACTCCAAAAATCACGCCAAGTGCTTCATTTTCAGCCAATGCAACAAATATTGAAGTGGGTCAATCGATAAAGTTTACATTTTCAGGTTCAAAAGGGGACTTGCCCGCAACTATGCAATGGTCTTTTGGAGATGGAAGTGCTAATGTAACCGAAGAGAATCCAATTCATGTATTCACAACTATCGGGAATTATACTACAACATTGACTATCATAGATGCAGATGGAGATACAGATAGTTACTCTATGAGTATATCAGTAGTTGAAAGTAATACGGGAGAACCTGAAGATAATCCAGCAGTGCCAGGATACAATTTCGAGTTTATATTAGTGTGTACATTTTCAGCTATAATCATCAGCTTGAAAAAACGAAGAGTTTCCAATCATTCTGTTCAAGCGAAAAATTAGTTTTTTTATTTTTTTATTTTTTATGTCAATAATGCCATAATTTTTTCTCATTTCTTTATATTTTTTTTTTATTTTTCATATTATTCTTATCTGAGTATGGAGGACCAAAATTGCACTAAATAAATACCTGTTTATAATTATGCAAATTATTGATAAAAGAAGGAAAATCTCTACCTATATCAAGTTTAAACCACATTTTTTTTTGATAATATTATTTTGTATGGTTGGGTTTGAGTTAAATTGGAATGGATAGAAAAAAAGTAGAAAAATGAAAAAAAAAGATAGAAAAAATGTATGTTAAGATTACAAAATTATAATTTGTAAGAAATAAAAATGGAATATCTTTGTT
>CAYPTZ010000792.1:0-2257 GCA_964413395.1 uncultured archaeon
TTATTTGTATTAAGAGAATCTGGTTTGAAAAAAGAAATTATCAAAGATTTTTTTTTCACAGATTTGCCTCCTTTTTGATTTGATGGAATATTAGAAAAAAAAAATAAATCCAAATTTGTCTTTTCTAATGAAATTGAAGTCCAATTTCAAATATATTACCGTTTTCAGAAAAATAATAAAATTCCGAAGTATTCATCAGAATTTTGGGAACATTATGGGAAGAATATGAACCATATGGGAAATGAAAAAATAGTATGAAATGTAAAATAATAATAAGCTATTTTTTCTATCTATCAAGACTTTTTTGATGATTATTTATAAAAAATTTTTTTTCATAACTTTTACTAACGATTTTAAAAATAATTAGAATTAGGATAAAAATTGCACTATATTTTAAAGATTTTGCTAATATAATATCTTTAGTTAAGCTTGATGGATCGATTGGATTATTATTTTGAATATTTTGAATAAAAAATCCAAATAAACACCATAAAATTCCAGTCAAAAATATTCCATCCTTTCTTATATAGATAGATACAGCAGCAATTAAGAATATACAAACAATAATAATATCTCGCCAGATTACTTCAGTTAATCCAAATCTTGACCAATTACTTTCTTCCAAATATTCTGTCACTGATGAGAAAGCGATTATTGTACTCCAGGCTAAATATAAGCTTACTGGAACCTCTACATAATTGTATTCATAATCAATGTGGTTTTTTGTCTCAAATGCATAATCTATATTTAATAGATAATAGATCCTGATTAACACAATTAGCAAAAAGAAATTAATAATAATAGCTAATAATTTTAAATCATTTATACGCAAAATTATCCATAATATATGTGCAATACACACAAAGAGCATATAGATTGCGAATTTTAGAGAGATTTCATCTTCAGTTTGCCCATCTTTAATAGAAAATAAAAAATAATATACTGATAAGAAAAATAATGCAATATATATGACTATCCAATAAGCGAACCATATATGAATAGGTAAATAGAAAAAATATGCTTGATTAATTTCGTTGGCCATAAAATGAGCAGTCAGAGGTAGAAAATATAGGATAAAACTTATGGAAAACATAATTAAATACCAAAATATGAATCCAATTCCAATCAAAATTACCCTATATTTGAACATTATATAAATTTCACTTACATTTTTCTATATGATTCTTATTGATATTAATTTGATTTATTCCATTTTAGATATTTCTTTTTTTCCATATTAAAAGAAATGTATTTTTAAATGGACTAAATTTTATGAATCGTTGATTTCATCAATGGTTTTGGCATAACAATTAGGGCATAAACTATGAGTAAAACTAATATTTTGTTTTCTTTTTAAATAATCTTCGACTTGGTTCCAATATCCTTTATCATCACGTATTTTTTTACATTTGGCACAGATGGGTAGTATTTTTTCAAGTTCAGCAATCTGTTCTTCTGCCCTTTGTAACTTTTTTAATAAAACTCCCCGTTTTGGGGGGAGAATATAATCTCGAAAGGGGTGTTCAATTGAGATAAAAGCAGAGAGCTTATTTGGGAAAATCATTAAGAAAAGTATTAATAATGTTCCAAATCCAATGCCAAATATCGATTTTGCAATAATTCCATTGATAATTGAAAACTGTGATTCTGGATATAAAATATTGATTCCTATTGGATATAATATTCCATCCAAAATCAAAACTACGAAAAAGATTAGTGCAATACAAATAATTATCGCATTTTTTTTATTTTTAAATAGAGGAATAATTTTTTTCATCAAATATAATTGTAGCAATACTTCGCTAGAATATAAAAATACTGAAAATAACATTGAAACATATGAAAATTTGAAGAATTCTGGAGTTATATGTAGATAATTTAAAATATTAGAATCTGTTAATAATAATTCAACAAATAAAAATAAGATAAATAGAAAAATGCTTAATATTATCGATAAATATACTAATAGTCTAACAACTATTGGTTTTGGTTGAGATAGGATTAAAAATATACTTGTAAATAATAAAGCACTATAGGAAATATCTCCTGCATTTATATTATATAATTCTCCTATTTGAATTGTATATAAACTATTAAATAATTGGGTAATGCAGAATAATACGCCCAAAAATACATAGTTTACAGCAATTTGGATGTCTTTTGTGAAATATAAAGCGATAAAAGCTGGAGTGCCATAAATTAAAAAATGTAATATTATCAAAATAGATAAATCCATTATCTAAGTGATGAAGATAAT
>CAYPTZ010000793.1:0-2253 GCA_964413395.1 uncultured archaeon
AAGTCCAATTAATGATTTAATGCAAATTTCTTGGAATACATCAGAATCTTCATTATTAGATAATAATACAGATTTGTATGATGTATATTTTTCATACGAAAATTCACTTGGAGCATCACCAACTTTCAATATTCTTTTAAATATTTCCTTTACTCCAGAGAAATATCTAAAAAATTATACAAATTTTGCTGGAATCTCTCCAAAAACTAAAATTACCTCGCTAAAAATCCTAAATAGTTCTGGATACGGTTTTTCATCAGATTTGATTTCAGCCTTAGAGTGGATTATATCAAATAGAGAAGACTACCATATTTTTGCTACTGTGTTAAGTGTAGGTAATTTTGATATGGAAGAAACCTTATCTATTGAAATATCAGAACTAATAGATAGAATTATATCAAATGGAACAATGGTCATTATATCTGCAGGTAATATCGGAATAGCCCCAAAATCAAATCTATTGACACGAAATCAAAGAGCACTAATTGTGGGTTCTGTGAATAATGAAGATCAAGTCGCGTACTATAGTGACCAAGGAGATGATATATTTAGACCTGATGTATTAGCTCCAGGGGGAAGTATGTTACTAAATAAAGAAGGGGTAATTAGTGCAGATACAAATGATAAAGAGCCAAATGGAATAACAAATGAACAAATTTCAAATGATTTATCATTTTCAGTAGGAACATCAATTTCTTCTTCAATTGTGGCAGGTATATATAGCAATATAGTAGATATTATCGGGGGATGGAATTATTGGAAAGATAATGGAATTGATAATACATTATATGTGAAAAATTTATTATTAATGACTGCAACGGAATCAAATCTAGAGAGAGAGGATGATCCACATACACCATACGATGAATCGCTAAATTCACCCATTATCAATCATGGAAATTCAGATGAACATGAAGGATATGGGAGAATTAACCCTAAAGCAATATATCAAATGTTAAACAATTCATTTTCGATTAATTCTACTACTAATTTTTCATTAAATGCATCAGATAGTAATGCTTTTGGTGATCATGTATATGCTTTAAACGTTACTCTAGAAAAAGAAAAAGTATATAAATTTGAATTAAATAACTTAGAATCATTAATTTCAAATTTTGATGCAGATATGTATCTGTTTGAAGAAAGAGGTGACAATATGGGTCATCCAATAATTATTCAATCAAATAATGAAATTGGTAATCAAGACGAATATTTCTATTTTTCAAATCCAAATATGACAAAGACATATTATTTAATTATTAAGGCAATTTCTGGTTCAGGATTTCTCAATTTATCAGTTATTGAACAAAATTGTACACAATCACCTGTATTAAATTCAGCTAGATTTGAAATAGAATCGGATTATAATTATAGTGATATTTTAGATACTTATCGAATTGAAATAAATTATACTCATTCTGAAAATTTTCCAGCAAGCTATATTTATTTACACTTAAATACGAGCATTCAACCAATATTGATGCTAAAGGACGAAAATGATGGCTCAAATTATACTAACGGATGTCTTTATTATTCTATTCAACATTTCAACTCACCTGGACAGATAAAATATAATTTTACAGTCCAAACGGGGATTTTTATATATAATTTTCAGGATGAAAATAATTTTATTATTCAAGTTAATCCAATTCATAATCTTGCTTCATTTGGTTATCAATCAAATTTTGAACATTGGGATAATTTATGGGATTTTGAAAATGAGAAGAAAAATATAACTTTTCAAAATGAAAATATTGCTGTTTCTACAGGATGGAATATTATATCTATTGAAAATTCTTTAGAAAACAGATTAACTTTTTCATCAGAAAATAATTGGAAATCTTTTTACTGTGGCATAACTAAGACAGATCTCATAAATTCTTCAATTTTAATAAAAGATGGAGATCCTCTTTACTCAAATGTAAAAATTGAAGATTCTTTCGAATTGACTTCCCCAATTTTATATTTAAATAATTCAAAATTAACAAATCCAAAATTGTTCTTTGGAATCAGGTCTAGTTTGGGTATGAATGACATAATATCATTTCAGATCCGAAAGAATAGAAGTGAATGGATAGATCTTATAGAATATTCCAATTCAGAATTTAATTGGGACGATCTGAGTTTTAATTTATCAAAATATATAGGTAATTTTATCCAAATTCGAGTTTTAGCTCAATACAGCAATCAAATTGAAGAACATAAAGGAGGATTTATGATAGATTTCATTTCTTTTCAAGAAAACGACGTAGT
>CAYPTZ010000794.1:0-2252 GCA_964413395.1 uncultured archaeon
TGAATCAGCTGTCTATCCTTGGGATCGATATGGAGAAAATTGGATAATTAAAGATGGTGTTATCGCTGAAGAATTTTTGAATAATATTCATAAAGATATAGAGCTAGTTAGTGGTGATCGATTAATTGAAACAATAAATAATGTATTAAATACAAAAAGAAAAGTTATTAAAGCTGAATTTGGAAGAATTCGAGGGGGGGTAAATGATGGAGGACATTGGGTTATTATCGTAGGTAACTTTAAAACTATTAAAAATAATAAAGTTATAACCTGTTATTTAATTTCAGATTCAGATGCTCCAGTCAATGGAATTCAAGGGCAATTTAGAATTATCGATGAAGATCAAATTAAAAGCCAATTTATTCATGGTATAAAAATAGACCTTTTTAATATATAAATTAATGAGGAAAATCAAAATGAAAATCGCAACTGTATTTCATAAGACGGGAAAAATTCAATATACAAGTTCATCTAATCATTTTCTACCAAATGAAAATATTGATGCTCTGGTTGATGATATGTTTCAAAATTATATTAAAGATAAAAAAAATCAATATTCAGAATTTAATGGTATTAAATATCATTATCTCTATAAAAAGTACGATGATCTTATTTTTTTTCTCTATCAAGAAAGATTTAATTGCTTTCCTGAAGACAATATAAAGCTCTCATATATCGACCAAATTATTGAAGTTCTATCAGAAAGATCATCTCCAATTTCGAATTTAACAAGTTTAGATATTAAAAATATATTAAAAGACACTCTACTAAATGAATCCCTAGTAATTGAAGTAATAAGTTTCAATAAAAAATTATTAAATACCTTTTTAGATTCGATATTTGGAGTTGAAACTTTTTTCCATCTACCAATTTCTCCAATAAAAGTTTTAAAATATACCTTAATAAGAAATAAAGGTTCAGAATATTTTCACAAATCTTCAAATTACACAAAGCTTAATTATTTTTATTATTCAACGAGTGTTCACAAATTTATATTAAATCCCATGGTGAATTCAAAACATCATGTAATTTTATTGGAAGAGGAAGACTCATATAAGAAATATTTTAGTCTTGATCCTAAAAATACCCGTTTTTATATACCTGAAGTATTAAAACAGTCCAAAAACCTTAAAAAGTGTGTAATCTTGCTCAACAAACCTCAATCTTCAAATGATGTAACCACTGAGGATTTCGGGGAAGAATTGATTTCAAATACAAAATTTGCACTTGAAAAATTTTCGATGTCACAAAACAACACCCAATTTGTATTGAATCTTATTGAAAAGCATTTTTCCGAATATTTTGAACGTTAATAATTTGTTTTTTTTCATGAATTTCAAAAGTAATCTAGGTTTTCGAAACATTCAAAACTAGCCCTTTCTTTTTTTTATTTGTGGCTCTGTCTATCGTTACTAAACCAATCTATACTAAATATCCTCTATACTTACAGAAACAATGTATTTTATGTAATACAAAGGTAAAATTTCTGTATCCTGGAAAAAAGAGGTGGATCACTGATTTTAATACAAGATTCTCAGAAATTCGCTATTATTATTCATGTCTGAACCCAAATTGCTTATATTTTCGCCACCCTTTTAACCTTGCTGCGAATTACAGCTTACCGCACAAACATTATTCGTCATCAGTATGGAAATGGATTGCCCGAGAAGCTAAAATCTTACATTTAAAACCATCTCAAATTTCTTCCCGAATTTTAGAAGATTTTCAAATAAATATATCGGAAGGAACAATTCGGAATATTATTGATGAAAAAGATGTTTATTTAGAACATATTATTGATGAGAATACACGTAAAATCGTCCAGAATCAAGGAAAGATTTTATTAAGTATGGATGGTCAAAAACCTGAAGATGGAAAAGATGCACTATGGCTCTTTGTTGACTTAATTAGTAATCGAGTTTTGGATGTACAAATCCTATCATCTGCAGATAACTTGACACTGAATAAATGTGTGGATCAAATCCTTAAAAAATATAAGGTTTCTTTAGTTGGGATTCTTTCTGATAAACAAGGCTCGATTGTTAAAATGCGTGATACTTATTATCCAAAAGTACCTCATCAATTTTGTCAATTTCACTTTCTGCAAAATATCTGGAACTTTATTGAAGCTAAAGATAGTTCGATGCAAAAGGCATTAGGAAGTATAATTAAAAGCCTTCCTATTACCACAAGAAGCAAAGAAAGTACCATTATTATCCCTAATGTCGGAAAAGTGAATTATCGCGAATATT
>CAYPTZ010000795.1:0-2249 GCA_964413395.1 uncultured archaeon
CAAGAATAATTTTTGGCATCTTTACTAGTGCTCGGGCAATTGCTATTCTTTGTTGTTGCCCACCACTTAACTGATTTGGATATTTTTGCATTTCCATATGGGAAAACCCCACTTGTTCGAGGATTTTTTTTGATCTGCGATAGGCTTCTTTTGCAGAAAATAATAGTCTTGCTGCTAGTTCAACATTTTCTATTGCTGTTAATGTGGGAATTAAATTATAAAATTGAAAAATAAATCCTACATCGTTTTTTCTATATTTCGTGAATTCTTTTTCTGTCATATTAGTAATAATTTGACCATTCACATGGATTGAGCCCTTACTGACATCATCAATACCACCAATAAGATTTAACAAAGTTGTTTTTCCACACCCACTTGGACCTAACACAACTATAAATTCACCACTATTAATATCAATATTTATGTTATTTAATGCTTTTATCGTAATATCCCCAATTAAATAGTTTTTACACACTGAAGTTAAATTAATTAAACTTTCCATGATTTTCATCCCGAATTAAGTGATAATCAATAAATATAAATTAGACATGTCTAATAAATATATTCTAAAATTTTTAGTTTACTCTGATGAAAAAAATAAAAAAAAAAGAGCCAAAGATTAACTCGGATTTTTAAAAATTTTTCCAATTTACACAGCATCACCGACCTTGTTGAATATTCATACAGCAATGTAAATAATTCATGAATTTGCGTGGTAAATGAATAATTACTCAATAGAATTGCTCAATAATGGGGTATTTCACCATCTGAGACCACGAAAAAATACTTTAAGATATCATGATTTCATTAAAAATTTCATCAAGATTGCGAAATATTACAATTTCAAAAGGAAGATAAAAATTGGGATGATTAAAGCGTATACAAGAATTTTATAATGATGATTTTTGTCGATAAAAGATTACGAGAAATTAACATACTTTAAATATATATAAAAAAAACAAGTCAAGTACCAAACTCACATTTTTGTTTGGTAAAAAGTAAAATTAGACAATTATTGAAAAAAAGTGAAAAAGTAAATGAAAAAAACAGTAAATTTAAGATTACAGCAGTAGTGATTAGCGTTTGTGTTCTAATCATGCCATTTACATCAATTTCTGCACTACAATTAAATAATAAAACAGATATTTTATTAGTAAAAATAGGTAGTGATGAGATTATAAACGAAACGTTTGATATTATGGAAGAAATACTTTCTAAACAAAACGATAAATGGGAAAAAGCAAATGAACAAAATTGGGTTGATTCCTTAGAACAAAACAAAATGTTGAGTATTATTACTAATTCTAAAATTAATCTCAATGTAATTTCAAGCCATTATTTAAAATTTAAAGGAATTGAAATTTCTATAGATGATTTAGCTAATGGAATATTAGAAACTTATGATACTTCTATAATAGTTACTATAGGTCATGGATCTCCGTTATCATTAAGCGATGGAATTGAAGAAATGCCATGGGAAAATCTGAACACAATTTTAGAAGAAACAAAATTTCCTTTATCAATATTAGCGACTTGTTATGGAGGAAAGGCTGCTATGGATTCTACCAGTATAATTGGTATTGAGGATCAAATTGATAATAAATTTGCAGCTTATTTATTTACTGCACTAATTTACAAAACTTTTGGAGATGTTTTAGCTCAAAAATATGTTATTGAAAAAGTATTTAATCGAATGCAAGAATTTTCGATTAATCCAGAATTATCTAAATTTTTATCAATTAGTGAAGATGAATGGATTTTTTGGTCATTATATATAGTAGTCGCTATACTCCAAATTTTTATTGGAGCATTAACAACAGTTAAAGGCAAATTAGGGGAAAAATTGTTAACTTATATGATCTTAAATGGATTAGCGGGTGGAATTTTAGCAATTAAGGTATTAATGGAACTATATACAAAAGGAGATATTAGTATATTAACACTTTTTACTTCCTCAGTAGGATATATCATCACTTGGTTAGGTTATGCTCTAACTGTAATAGGTCAACAATCAATATGGTGGAAGATATTATATGGGTTTTTGACAGCAGCAGAAATTTTTGTCATGGTTGCGACAGCATTAACGACTAAAGTTTTAACATTCATTTCTTCAGCAGCAGCGTTTATTTTTATTACAACAAGTTTATGGAGAGAAGATAAAGATTCCAACAATGTACCTAGTCTTTTCTAATTGTAATTCTAATTATAAATAAAAATAAATTTAGAAATAATGAAATATTTAAAAAATT
>CAYPTZ010000796.1:0-2248 GCA_964413395.1 uncultured archaeon
ATTAAATATGAAAAAACATCCGACAATAAAACTTAGATTAATTTGCGGAGTCTTGAAAAAAATGTAAAAGAATTAAAAAGCAAGTAATTTTTCACTAAGTTTATTAATTATTTCCAAAATCATTTTTTGATTGATGTTTTTTCGAATAAAAGCTACATTAGATACACCAAATTTAAAAATATTAATCGATTTGACAATTAAAACAAAACCATCCTTATTATACATGACTGAATAATCAAGATTATTAAAATGTGGGATTTCCTTTAACATTTTTAGTTGAGTTTGAACTAACCAGATAGTTTTTGAAAAATCATTTAGATTTAAATCAGAAGTTTGTTTTTGACATATTATTTGATTATTATTATTTAATAAAAAAATAGCACTTTCAGGATAATCTTGAATCACATGAGTACAATAATCTTCTATCGAATTTCCGGCTACTGAACTATCATTTAAAATAATTTGCATTGATCTCATTAAAGTATGGATTAAGTTTGGTTGAATTGACGTAAAAATTGTTTTGATTCCAAAAGTTATTTCTATTAGATTTTTAATATTCATAAATAATTTTACTTTATCATTATTTTCTTTAAGAAGATCAATTTTATGGCAAAAGGCATAGATTTTTGCTTGACTGGATAATGCATTACGTGTAGTAATTACTTTTTTAAGATTTTCTATTACTTGTTGTTGGTTTTTTTGCCAATTTTGAATATCAAAAACATAAATTATTATATCTGATTCGGTGAAAGCCATGATTTTATCTGGATTGTTATCTAATGACACATATTGATTGAAATCTTGTCCAGAAGAATCTATAATCCCCACTTCGGCATCTAACCATGAATAGACAAAATGCACTAATCCTCTTGTTGTTTCTGGGGTAGATGATCCTAATAATAATGTAGGATCTATTGAATCAAAAAAGGCTTTTTTAATACAAGTTTTGCCAGCAAAAGGAAAACCAATAAATACCATCTTCTTATTTTCAGATTCACGAAAAAATGTTTTCGAAAAATTTGGAAAGTTTGCAATTCTTTCAGATTTTGTTTTTTTATATAATTCCTTTATCTTTTGGACAAATAATTCATTAAAACTATTAACCATATTTAGATCTTCCGGAGATAGAATTAAGAGAATAAGTTCTTTTTCACTCTCTTCACTCCATTCGTTTTTATGAGCTAAAATTTCATAATTCGAATATTTTAATTCAAATAAATTTTCTTGCTCCATATCATCTCCTGATTCTATTAGTGTGACTAATTTAAATATTAATCCACGTGAAATATTATAAGTTGATGGATAAGTACATTCAAGAAAACCTTTAAATTTTAATGTCCCTAAATTTTTTTTTACTGAAATAAGAGCTAAACCTAATGGCATATTTTTTTTTTTATTTTTTAAAGGTTAAGATGTTTCGTTTTTTTTTAATATTTTAGGGTATATTAAAAAAAAAAATTATTTTAAGATTCATATTGAATATATCTTGAAAACAAAAAATTTCGATGTATTATGAAAATTCTTTTCAAGTATTTATAATTTTTATATTTTGAAAATGGTCCCTATCCTCACTAAATTTCTCATGATCTAAAAATAATTAATGTAATAAACCATTTGATGAATGGATAATTTGGGTTTTAGAATAATTTCAAGTTCCTAGTTGGAAAATTAGGAATTCATAGAAAAGAAAAAATTTTATGGCTTAGTAATATCTTCTTTTACGATTTCTGAGCTAATTTTATTAAATAATTGATCAATCCCTATCCCATTTAATGCAGAAGTTGGAAAATAATTAGATAGCCTAAATTTTTTTTAAAAATTTGTATTTCTTGATCTGAAATGACAGAAAAATTCTCTGTCTGTAAATCAGATTTAGTGCCAACATAATAATAAAGTGTATTTGGATTATTCCATATACCTCCTTGTTTTAGTATATCTATCTATTTTTCAAGATTTATAAGTGTCTGAGGGTTTGAAATATCAAACGTTAAAATAACTGCATGAGTACCCCGAGTATAGTCTTTTAAAATTTCTCGAAACCGTTTCTGCCCAGCAAAATCCAGAATTAGCATGTTAAGATGAATTTCTTTTTTTGAAGATTTTATAATTACTTTTTTTGTGAAAAAATTACTTCCAATAGTCATTTTCAGAGAATGGACAAATTTATCAGTAATATATCGATGAATAAGTGTAGTCTTTCCGACGCCTCCCTCCCCAAGGATAATAATTTTCTTAGTAATTCTTTGAA
>CAYPTZ010000797.1:0-2247 GCA_964413395.1 uncultured archaeon
TAGTTCCAATTATAATCTTTTTCGCACCTGCTGTTAGAATTTCATTTGCTTTTTCGTATGATCGAATTCCTCCTCCTACTCGACAATCTACTACTTTACATAGTTCTTTAATTATTTCTAAATTTGATCCTTTTCCTAATGCTGCATCTAAATCAATTACTGCAATTTCACCATATTTTCTAAAATCTAGGGCTAATTTCATAATATCATCGCGTTCTAACATCAATTTTTTTCCTTGTTGAAGTTGAACTGCTTTTCCATTCATTAAATCTATACTTGGTATTATCATTACATACGTACCTCTACATTTTTTTCTTTTAGATAATTTTTAACTTGTGTTATTGTATATTTTCCAAAATGGAAAATCGTTGCTGCCAAAGCAGCATCTGCTTTACCATCAGTCAATACAGTATGCATATCTTCTAATGTTCCTGCTCCACCTGAAGCTATAATAGGGATATTTAAAGTTTCACTGAAAATTCGATTTAATTCAATATCAAATCCTGCTTGTGTTCCATCGCTATCAATAGAATTGAGTAATATTTCTCCTGCACCATATTTTTCCATCTTTTTACCGAAATTTAGGGCATCAACTCCAGTTGCAATTCTTCCACCATGGATAAACACTTCCCTACCATTTTCCATATCAGGATTTCGTGATACGTCGAGTGAAACGACAATTGCTTGCGAACCAAATTGTTCTGAACCCTCCTTAACAAGTTCAGGGTTTTTAATGGCCGAACTTCCTATACTTACTTTTTCTGCCCCCATTGAAAGAATTTTTCGAATTTCTTCTACAGTTTTTATTCCTCCACCAACTGAAAGTGGTATGAATACTTGATTTGCGACACGTTCTACAATATCATAAATAGTTTCTCGATTTTCATGAGATGCTGTAATATCTAAAAATGATAATTCATCAGCACCTTGTTCATTATAAAATTTTGCTAATTCAACAGGATCTCCTGCATCTGTAAAATTTACAAAATTAACTCCTTTAACGACTCTACCGTTCTTAATATCTAAACAGGGTATAATTCTCTTTGCTAACATTTTAACCACCTTTTAATTATATTAATTCCAAAATCACCACTTTTTTCAGGGTGAAATTGAACAGCAACTAAATTTTCTTTTTGAATTGCGGCTGTGAATTTTTGATAGTAATCTGAAGAGGCTGCAATTACGGATTTTTCTTCAGGTTGAACATAAAATGAATTAACAAAATAGACATATCCCTTAGGAAATAAAGGATTATTATCAGATTCAATTTCATTCCATCCAATTTGAGGTATTTTTCCTTGAGTAAACTTTAAAACCTTCCCTTTTAATATTCCTAATCCCTTAATTCCTGGACTTTCTTCACTTTCTTCAAAAAGTATTTGTAATCCAACACATATTCCGAGGAAAGGGATATTTTTATCAATTACTTCCTTAATCACGGGTTCTAATCCTCGTTCTCGTAAATTATTCATTAAAGCTCCAAAATTTCCGACACCAGGAAGTATGATTCTCTCAGCTTTTCGAATTTTTTCAGGCGAATCTGTAAAATAAGATTCTTTACCTAAAAAATTTAATGCTTTCTGAACACTTTTAATATTTCCACTACCTACATCAATTATAGCTATCATTTTTTTCTCTTTTTTCTTCTTTTTTTTTTGTTATTGCTATTTTTTATATTATTCCCTTAGTACTTGGGATTATGTTCTTTATTCTAGGATTAATTTCACAAGCTTGCAACATAGATTTTGCAAATGCTTTAAACAGTGCTTCTAACTTGTGGTGATCATTTCTGCCTTTTTTTATTTCTACAGATATATTAGACTCTAGATTTGTTGAAAATCCAAGAAAGAAGTCTTCAATGAGATCTACATCTAATTCTCCACAATATCTTCTGGAAAAATTACCTTCAAAAGAAAAGAAAGGTCTTCCCCCTAAGTCTGTAGCCACAATTGCAAGAGCATCATCCATTGGATATATACAAAATCCTGAACGATTTATTCCTCTTTTATCTCCTAATGCTTCCTTAAAAGCTTGACCTAAAGTAATTCCAACATCTTCTACAGTATGGTGTTGATCTACTTCTAAATCCCCTGATACTTTTAAAGTAAGGTCAAATAATCCATGCTTAGCAAAGCTTTCAATCATATGGGTTAGAAATCCAATTGGTGTTTCTATCTCATAATTACCCGAACCATCTATGTTTAATTCAACAGAAATTTGGGTTTCCTTAGTGTTTCGATTTATTTT
>CAYPTZ010000798.1:0-2246 GCA_964413395.1 uncultured archaeon
GATAAAATAAGCAACATTCCAATAAGCGCATAAACACTATCATTTTCAAAGTTAACACCATCTTCATCTATGGTTATCGATAGTATTGGTATGATATTGGCAATAATGATTAAAATTAATACATTCCCAAATAAAATCCAAAAGCTTCCTGCATAATCTTTCATGCTTTTTCCAAGATTTTGAAGCTTTGAGTTTATATTGGGTCTTGGTAGTTCAGTCATAATAATTTTATAGTAAAATTAAAAGTTTATAATAGTATTTGATAAAAAAGTGAAAAAAAACCTTTATATATCTAAATGCATAACTTTTTGTTTTGGGTTCTTTCCTGCTTCATAATTTCTTTGTTTTTTAAATTTTTCTCGCAGGTTTTGAAATATTAAATCTAATGGAATATTCATGGGACAATTTGAAGTACATTTTCCACATTCGACACAAGTATCACCGACGTGTGTAAATCTCGTGGTGATAAATGTAATCTTATCCATTGTCTTTGCTTTTACTTGAGCGGTTAAATTACATACTTTACAGAAACAGACTGGACACGATTTTACACACATTCCACAAGCAGTACAAGTTGTTAATAAATCAAACCGATCATTATTTTGAAGAAAATCTGTTAGATCCTTTTCTCGGTTATCTTGACATTTATTAAGTATATTTTGGGCAATTTCATCATATTTTTGTTCTTTATTCTTATCAATCAATTTTTTCTTCCAATTTAATTTTTCAATTATATTTTTTGCTCGTGTGCTTTGAGGTGTAATGATATATTCTTCTGAATTATTTGATAGGGAATAAGTTCCTATCATGAAATCTGATAAATTATGTGTTTTTTCAATACAACGAGAGCAATTACTTGCGATATTTATATCTTTTCCCAAATTAAATTCTTTTATTGTTTCATCTTTCATTTTCAAAATTAATTGATCCGAAGATAAACGTTCATTTACAATATCTGAATCGTCTATTCCTTGGGATTTTAAAAATGTTCTCATATTCTTATTGGGTATATAACCTATATCATGAAAAGTAATTAAAAACAAATTTTCCCTATCTAATTGCTTTTTTTTATCCAATTCTACCATAGCTCTTCCATCGCAAGCTCGACCTACAACACAAATATTGGTATTTAATCCTTTTTTGGTATGCAAAACAGTGTTAGATGCAGAATCAGTTCTTGAATAACCATAAACCAATAATTGGGATAAGGGAAAATCTTTGATTTTTGATATTTCAGTTATAAATTCGGGAACAATAGCATATCGATTGCGTTTTTCAGTTCCAGAAAGGATTTCGGAAACAATTTTTTCGTTTATTAAATATTCAAGTAATCTATGAAAATCTGTTTGTGTTATTTGATATCTCATATGGTGACCTCAATCTATTACAAGGCTAATATTTATAAATAAATATCCGTTTAATATAAAAATTCTTAATTCAAAATAATTGATTTGATTGAAATATTATTACTTTTTGCAAATAAATCTTTTTTTTTTTATCTCTTTTTTTTTCCAATTTAATGATACTAAAATAATTTAAATTAGCTATCAAAAAATTATAAGAAAAATGCTAAAGAACAAAATTATTTATTAAAAAACGTTTTATTAATTTAATATTTCACCCTCAGGTGGATCAGGGAAGCCTTCTTTAATTATTCGCGCAAGGGTGGTAAATCTATCTTCTTCAATTGTCGGATCAATGTCTTGAAGAAATATCGCTCTTTTTGGACAATATTCAATGCATTGAGGTCCATTATATTCAGTAGATTCACATAGATCGCAAGTGATTGCATGATGATATTTTGTGTGAACTGTAATTGCCCCATAATCACATGCTCGAACACATGCACCACAACCATCACATTTATTTGTATCAACATGAATAATCCCTGTTTCTTGATCTTTGGAAATAATTCCTAAAGGACAGGCATTAATACAGCTTGGATTATAACATGATACACAACTGATAGTAGTATTTAGTATTGGTTCTATCCTGACTCTATGGATTCGAGCATTTAGTGGATTGAATTCATTATCATGAACCATACTGCAGGTGCTTTCACAAACTTCACATCCTGTACATCGATTTGCATCAACTACCAAAATTTGATGCGTTCTTTTTCCAGTATCCTTTGAGATATCCTTTTTTTTCATAATTATTCAATCCTAATATTAGATCTTTCCAATAACAAAATCTAATCCTCGTTCTTTTAATGCTTTTTGCGAGGGAATTCCTTTTTCATCCCA
>CAYPTZ010000799.1:0-2244 GCA_964413395.1 uncultured archaeon
CTCCCCGCGTTTTAAAAATTTTTAAAATTACTGAAGTTGGTTATCAACATTTCAATAAATAAATCCAAGATATGGAAAACATAATTTCATTTGTAAAAAAGCAAGGAGAGATTAAGAATAAATAAATATAGACCTAATCATCAAATTTATATTTAATCAACTTTTTTGTCTTACTTGTTATTTCCTATTCAACAAATTCATCTCAAAACCAATTTTCTATTTTTATTTTAAAACACTCCTGACACTTTCCCCTCATTTCTGTGAGTTATGTCCCTCTTCTAAGGGGTAGTTCTTTACCCATTTTTTGCCCACACGACAAATTGTCACCTCCTCTCCCCTCAAACCTGCATTTTATTTCCTATAAATAAGTATTTGAACAAAGATCTCACCCATTCCCCTTTTCCTATCCTCCTCCGTTTTTACCCAAAACGACCTTATACTTTCAAATTCGCCTTCCCACTCCCCTTATTTTTCTCTTCTCCCCCCTCCCTCCCCCTCCCCAAAAATCCCCCTTCACCCATAAGCTTTTACCAGTAGTTGATTACTCCTTGCATAATAAGTTTTAAAAGAAACGAAATGAATTGTTTACATACTGAGACTCTATCCTTTGGGTCGTCTAAAAACAATCCATGGAGTTTCAACACACCAAACTAAAGAGAGTAGAAAAACATGTCTGAAAGTGATAAAGAAAAACAAAAGATCTATTATCCTTCCCCCGAACTCGCCACGAACGCCCGCGTAAAATCGATGGAAGAATATAAGAAAATCTGGAAAAAATCTATTGATAATCCTCGCGAATTCTGGGCCGAAGAAGCTAAAATGGTTGATTTCTTCACCCCTTATAAAGAAGTCTGGACTGGTTCCACTGAAGATGACTTTGTCGGCAAATGGTTTACCGAAGGGAAACTGAATATTGCCTATAATTGCATTGACCGTTGGGTTGAAAAAGGATATGGTGATGCTGAATCCCTTATCTGGATGGGTGAAGATGATACCGTTAAAACCTATACCTTTAGCACCCTCAAAGATGAGGTCAGTCAAGCCGCCAACGCCCTTAAGGAACTTGGCGTTAAAAAAGGCGATCGAGTCTGTCTTTGGCTCCCTATGATTTCTGAACTTGCCATTATTATGCTTGCCTGTGCTCGAATTGGTGCCATCCATTCTATTGTTTTTGGTGGTTTCTCTGCCGAATCAGTCAAAGACCGGATTGATGACAGTGAATGTACAGTCCTTGTTGTGGCCGATGAGGTCCGACGAGGTGGCAAAGCCCGTCCTATGAAAAAAAATCTTGAAGGTATTATTGAACAATGTCCTTCTATTGAACACGTTGCAGTCGTGAAAGTCACCAATGGTGATGTTTACAAATATGAAAAGGATGTTGACTTTTCAGCCCTCATGGCCAAACAAAGTACTGACTGTCCCTGTGAACCTATGGATTCTGAAGATGTCCTTTTCATTTTATATACCAGTGGAACCACCGGCAAACCTAAGGGTGTTGTCCATACCACTGGCGGGTATCTCGTTTATGGAATGTCTACCAATAAATATGTGTGGGACTATTCTTGTCTTCTTGACCTTAAGGGTGTTGATCCCAAAGATCGAGATGTCTGGTATTGCACCGCCGATATTGGGTGGATTACTGGCCACACTCAAATTATTTATTCTCCGCTCGCTCTTGGTGCTAAAACCGTGATGTATGAAGGCACTCCTACATATCCTCACAAGGGACGCTTTTGGGAAATCTGTCAAAAATTAGGTGTTACTCATTTTTATACCGCCCCTACCGCCATTCGGGCGCTTATGCGTTATGGTGCTGAAGAAGTGAATAAGTGGGATCTCTCGAAGCTCAAAAATCTTGGTACGGTCGGAGAAGTTTGTAATTGGCCGGAGTGGAAATGGTACTGGGATGTAGTTGGTAAGGGAACTGGTGGCGATAAACCAGTCGGTAGACCTATAGTGGATTCATATTGGCAAACTGAAACCGGAAGTTACGTAATGGTAAATATGAGCAGTATTACGCCAATGAAACCAGGATCTTGTACTTTTCCATTTTATGGCATCAATCCAGTATTATTGGATGATAATGGCGACAAGGTTGAAAAAACAATGACTCAATCCTATTTTGCTTATGATATGCCATGGCCAGGAATCATGCGTACAGTGTGGGGAGATCATGATCGGTTTGTATCTAATTATCTTAGCAAATTCAAAGGCCACTACTTCACAGGGGATTATGCCCAAATT
>CAYPTZ010000800.1:0-2238 GCA_964413395.1 uncultured archaeon
TTTCAAAAACATATTCGCCGTGAATTTCCCAATTGGGTAAAATATTTTTGGCAAAATCAATCCCGAATCTTTGGAAATTACCGTCTTCCATAGATAGATAAAAATCCAAATCAGTATTGTAGAGTAGTAAAGAGTTTTTCAGGAGGAAAATTGAACCATTTTCTTTTTGAAACTCTTCGTTCATATAAGAAGTTACCGGGATAATGACAGGTGTAATTGCTAAATTCTGAATTACTCCTGGTAAACTCTTCACGTAATCGAGTTTCAGCATCCAGAATCCTTCTAAATCAGTATCAATATCATTAATGTCTTTTTGTCGTCCTGCGAAAGAAACCGGATTCCAGATGTATCCTTTTCCCCATTTAACCGATTTCTTCCCAACTTGCATTGAAAAGTTAGTGGAAAAATCTACATTGTTATACAATCCGTAAATTTTAAAATCATTCTCAAAATCATCATTGGTCGTAAAGGTAAGTTGATTTTTAAAATCCAGAAAAAATTTGCATTTTGAATATTCATAACTTGCTTTTAGTTGAATCGAACCAGAATACGAATCCCAATAATCTTTTTCCTTTTTATTAAAGAAACTAAGGGAATATAATTTCGAAGAATTATTCAGGAAGACAATCTCGGGTTGGATTTTAAAACTTCCAATGAATTCGTAAGGTTTTTTCTCGAATTCTTCCGAGTCGAATGAATATTCCTGGGCAAGAAGAACGTTCTGGGCAAGAAGGAGAAAAATTGTGAAACTTAAAATTCGAAATTTGAGATTATTGGTTGTTTCAATGCGAGGATGCTCAAACTTCATTTCCTTAAATCCTTAATCTTGTCCATATAATTCAAGGTAAAAACTTCATCGTCAATCTTGCGCGGTGATATTTTTGCAAAGACCATCACTGCTTTATAACCTTTGTGAAGCGGGCTGTCCGTTTCCAAAACTGCAGGGCGGATTATACCATTTCCGAAATTTTTTATTTGTTTAAAATGCAAAGTTTTAATCAGCATTCCGCTAACAGTATAGCACTCAATTTTGGAAGGAGTTTTATACTTTGTATCGACCCACATTTTTAGGGTATCATAGGCAACTGCAGATGTTTTCGCTTTCAGGGTCAACGATTTCATTTTGCCGTCATCTTTCATTTTTACAACATCATATTCTACGCTGTAATCCAATCGCATAATATCGGAGTTATTGAAGATTCCGCCGATTACAGATTGCAAACTTGTTATGCGTATTGGTTTCCCGACATTCGGGATATACAACCACATATTATCATCGACTCTGAGGGTTGAACGTCCCACTTCGGATTTCGGAGCGAGAAAAGTGGTAGCCATCATATCATTACCTTTTTTCAATGAAAACAGGACAAATTCTTTTTTTGCTCCGTCCGGTTCGATATTAATGATTTTCCGCAAGGATTCAAAGGATTCAGGCGATAAATTTCTATCGATTTGTTTTAGGAGTTCATTTCCTTCCTGAGCGAAAAGAAAAGTAAAACTTAAAATTAAAATTGATATTACCGGTAAGATTTTTCCGATAAATTGAGTTCTTATTTTTCCAAACATATTATTCCCGTCAATTTAATTTTGTCGCAACGCTTTGATCGGTTCAAGTTTAGATGCTTTAAAAGCAGGTTCCATAACCGCTACGATAGAAACTGCAATAACGATCAAGGTTGTTAATCCAATTTGTGCAAGCGAAACTTCCGGTTGCAGCAAGATGTTACTGTTACGCCCGAAAGCAATAGTGAGATGCGAAATATTCACAATATAAATTGCTATTAAACTGACGATTATTCCGATAACAGAGCCAAAAACTCCCAGAAAAAATCCTTCAAATACAAACATCAATCTGATTTTGGAAGGCAAGGTTCCCATCGCAGAAATAGAACCGATTTCTTTTGTGCGTTCATAAACTGCCATTATCATTACATTCATAATGCTTACAAGCACAATGCCGATAAGGATTACTTTGATAAAAAGCGCCATCATATCGATCATTTTGGCAATGTTGTAAAATGGTGATAAATCTTCCCAGCTATGAATTTCATAAATATTTTTGCCTTTTTTATCCTTGAAACTTCCTAATTTCTCATTTAGTTCGGCTTTAACTTTTTCAAGTGCCTTAAAATCTGTCAAGCGGATAGCGACTTCGCTAATTTGGGCTTTATTCATTCTCAATAAAGTTTCTGCATCATCAAAATGGATATAACCATATTTTCCGGTCGTAATTTTTTT
>CAYPTZ010000801.1:0-2233 GCA_964413395.1 uncultured archaeon
GGTAATACATTCCAAGGGAAAGTACTGTGGCATTTGTAATTAATCCGTCATTTTAATTAATCTGGAAGTTCGTTGTATCATTAATCCAGTATTTGTCAATAGCAACATCATCTGAGGCGTTCACATTATAGCTAAAGTTTGCTCCTTCTAAGATTATTTGATTCATAGGATCTTCATCCCAAATAGGGTTCGTATTATCGATATCATCCTTATTTGGTAAAATCATGAAGTTATAAATTAGTCCCACCACTAAAATGAGGCAAATACCCCCACCTATGACTGATTTTTTATTTTCCATTTTAGATCTTATCCTTCTTTTTTAGTAGAAATCCTAATATGATAATTAATTTTCAAGTTTTTAAAATATTATGATAATTTTTAATCGCTAAAGATCAATTCATCAACACATCCATTTTAGTCTTATTTATATTTTTAGATTTTATTTATATTAATCCCTGTTGTATCTAAAGGAATATTTTAAATGCTATTCGATTTTCATAGATCATACAGGTTTATAAACGCAACTCACGGTTAACTCCCCTTGTCTAATTTTTGAATTATATCTCGGTTCGGGTATAACTCACTGATTTTGTGTATTATTACCTCTATTATTCGTTATTTAACCACAGTCGGTTTCCCCTATGGAAAATGAACAACTCAATCAACTAAAAAAAGAATTTAAATTTTTAAAACAAAGGAAAAATTATTTATATAGTCTAAAGAAGCCCCTTCGCTTGGTCAAAGGAGTGAAAAAAAAAGTTTTGAACCAAATGTCCCGTACTTTTAACCTCCATAAGGGGAAATATAAGTCAGAATTTCAACTTTTTTTCCAAGAGCATCAATCAATATGTGCCTTTGATATTGAAGAAATCTACGATGAAATCGCCTGCATTGTAGCCATAAAAATTCTTCCCAATATGGAATATTCTCTATACCTTGATGTTTTTAAAGTTAAACCTTCAAAAGGACAATCCACTAAAATGATCGGAGAATTTATTGAATGGTTAAAGAACCAATCCGATTGTCCTCTTTTATTGATCCATGGGAATAATAAAACTGAGGCCCAAATCGTAAACCGGAGTAAATTACAATTTGTCAATACTCAAAATATTATGGAAATCGCAATCACCCAGAAAATAAAACCAATTCCTACGAATCTCGGCTTGGATTCTTTTGAAAAATTGATAGATTTCGAACGTAGATTTTGTAAAATGCTAAAACATAAAAAAGAAATGACTGAAAAACGAGAAAAAAGTTTCATTGGGATTTTATTTCAATCACAAGCAATTGTGAGTTTTTGGTCATATTTTGCAAAAACCCCTCAGCATAAATGTCCCTTATGCAATGAAGAACAAGATGTTATCTTATATTGCTTGGAAGATGTCGTGGTGACGCTTTTGATCTATGTATGGTATACCAATCGTAAAATTGAAATATATTAATTTTTTTTTTATCTACTAAATTTTTAGAACCTTCTACAAATTTAATCAATTTAAAAACCACAAACTTATCTATCCTTAGAATCTTAAATCTTCTTTTTCCAAATAAAAAAATATATGAGAAAAACACCAATAAAATGTGCAATAAAGGCACCAATTAATCCAAAAGTATTAAAAATCAATGTTAGATATACTCCCAAAATAAATGAGAATAAGATATATATAACTGCTAATCTAACATCTTTATATTGCAAATATATATTAATATGATATAAACAAAAAATTAGTGAAGCTACCCACAGACCTCCAATTTCACTCCAATTATCCCTTAATACGCTAAATAAGTAAAATCGAAAAATTAATTCTTCTATGAGCATAAATAATGCAAAATACGCCAATGTCAGCAAATATCTTCTTGCTTCAAGATTTTGAAAAACGGGATTTTTTTTTAATATCTCTAAAGAATTCTTTCCAAAATATGTAATACAATAATATCCTACTGTAAATAAAATCAACCCTATTAAAATACTGATGAAATAAACCCAGAAATTTCCAGATATTAAAAGTAAATCTTCTCTCTGATATCCCAATAATATCGGAATAACTAATATAATGATAACAATACTTGATAAATATTTTTTTATTAACGCATTTGACACGATTTATATACAATTAGCATATATATAAATATAGTTGATTCTATGAGTCAAGTAAGAACACAAGATTTGAATCACGAAGAAAAAAAGGATATTGCCTCTACTTACAATACTCTTGCAGGATTATTAGCGGGTTTA
>CAYPTZ010000802.1:0-2225 GCA_964413395.1 uncultured archaeon
CTCTTGAAAAATTAAATCCGAAAGTTTCTCTACTGAATAATTTTTTTTAAATATGGAGTTGGAATCTGATTATTTACATGAGTCTCCAATTCTATTAAATATAATCCACCTCGATCACAAGCAATAGCAATTAAATTCCCAGAAATACTCATTCCCATTGCTGTATCTGGAATTGCATACTCGATAAGATATTCCATAGAATAAATATCGGTACAATCAAACAAAACCAGTTCAGATGAACATCCTAAATATATAATTTGATCTTTTACCTCTAAACTTTTTACAGAATATTCACCATAAAAATCAAAACGACTCAATTCAACCATTGCAGCTGGATCTGAGATATTTAAACATATAATCCCATCATCATCCGCAGCTAAAAATGCTATATCGTCAAAAATAGTAAAATCAGAGATATCAAGACTATTCCATTTCGTTGATATTAATGAAAGAGCTGATGGATTTGTAATATTGATTGCATTAAGTCTATTATTACAAAGAATATATGCTATATCGCCGTGAATTTTGATCATACTATCATCATAGGAACCCGCAACAGTTATTGTATCTAAAAAGATTGGATTTGATGGATTTGATACATCAAATGAATATATTTTTTCATAATATGCAACATAAGCAATATTATTATGTACCGTAATAGAATTAGAATATGTAGCAGGCGATGAGTCATAGTTTCCTATACCTATTGGATTTCTTGGATCATCGACATTGATGGATGAAATTGCCACACTTCCTGAAGTATATACTGTATTTCCTTCTACATCAACATCATATATGGTTCCTGCATAAAAGGATACAAATAAAGGAGATTGGGGGTCAGATATATTAATTATTTGAAATCCATTAGTATAATTTGTCACAAATGCAAGTTCATCTTGAATAACTACAGTTTCCGCTCGAATATTTGTATTATAAGTGCTAAATCCCTTATTTTCAATATATTTTTCAAGTCTATAGACCATTAATCCATAATCCCTTTCAGCGACATAAATCAATCCTCCACAAACATCAACATCATTGACTTCAACAATAGTTTTAAATTCACTAATAGTTTTAAAATATCTAGCCACATAAGGATTATAAGGATCTTGAACATCTATGCAAATAAGTCCACCTTCACCAGCAGCAGCATATACAAATCCATCAATTATATCTATATTCTGAATATATCCAATCGTATCAACTTCACCGATTAAATATGGTGCTGAGGGATTACTCACATCAAATATTTTTAATCCATTAGCCCAATCTGATACATACAAATACTTATCCTCAATTTCTATTCCCAATTCGTCATATTCTAAAGTATGGTTTGCTAAATATTGAGGATTGTAGGGATCTTCAACATCAATACATAATAAATAATTAGAAGCTGTGATGTATGCGATATTGTCTGCTACAATAATCCCATTAGATTCTACATGCAGATCCAATTCCCTTATTTTAGAAATTGAACTTGGATCGCTCACATCATAACAAATTAAACTGCTTCTATTTGTCACATATGCAATTTCATTTTGAATGTCAATGTCATGAAAACCATTATTAAGCGACCAAAGATCTACTAATAATACAGGATTCCATTTATCAGAGATATCATATATATTCATTCCAAAAGTATGGACAACATACACTCGATTTCCGTCAATTTGTATATTAAAAAAAATACTATCTATTCTTCGACGGGTAATGTCTTCCATTTCTGTTGGATTTGAAATATTTACTACATTGAGATATCCATCATAATCACAAACATAAGCTACATCGTCCCATATTGCTATTGATTCGATCCTAGCACTCATTTCATGAGTACTAATTAAGCCTGTATTGTGAGGTTTTAGGTAATCTAATTGTTTATTTGCGATATTTTCATCATTATAGTTATTTTCACCACTAATAAATACTTTTTGACTATGATTTGGAGAAAAAGAGATCAATACCATAATAAATGTTAATAAAACGTATTTTTTATAATGAAAATTATTTTTTTTCTTATTTTTCATTTTTATACTCACATTTTTTATACTTTAAATAGATTAAATCATGTTACTTCGTTAAATTGATTTTTTTTTCATGTCGTGACAAACTCATCTCTGGTGACCATCCTGCTGTCCATTCAGGTAACTACAAATATAAGGCCGGAGATTATTTTGTTATCTCATGTTTTTATCCGTCGTGGCGAATAGAAGCCACGCCAACAAGAA
>CAYPTZ010000803.1:0-679 GCA_964413395.1 uncultured archaeon
TCAACTAATTCAGGTGCTTTACCCATATAAGGCCAAAGAATTATTTTTTTTGATTTTAATATGGATATATCAATTACTTTACTAACGATATCAATAATATAATCATTATTTTTTCCATCTGCATCAATATATTGAACTGAAATGTCATTTTTTAATGGAACAGAGCATATTTCTAATGCACGATTTGATACAGATTGCATAACACCACCACTAATAGGCATAGGTAAATTAATATAAAATTTTACACCATTCCAAATTAAATTATTATGGCTGGCAGTAATTACAATAACTAAATCAATCTCATCAAATAAAGCCACACTTGCGCTCGCATGTGGAGTCCCCATTCTACTATAAAAAGGTTCATTTTTTGCTGCTTCTTGTGATCCAATATCATTTGCTGTCTGAAAATAAATTTTATATCCATCATAAGCAAGAATTTTCGAATAATATTCAACTAATTTATTAGCTGTTGGACGATCATCAGAAACTAATAAAACACTTGGGATATCTTTCTTAATTTCAATTTTGGCAATTTCACTTACTGCTTTAAAAATCCGCAAAAACATGCATTGGCGAACTGCTGACATTGTATAGCTATCATTTTCTTTATCTAAAATTACCATTCTAATTCCAGAAGTAGGAGGAACAATGGGGTTAATAATTTTTTTTTGTTCTTCAG
>CAYPTZ010000803.1:689-2223 GCA_964413395.1 uncultured archaeon
TCAGTTAAAGGAGGTAAATCAACTATACTAATTTCGTTTTGGTTTCTAATTTCCAATTTCTCTATTTTCAAGTCCATTTTATTAGAACTCCATTTTTATAAATTATTTCATATCTGATGTTAGCTTAAAATAATCTACTTGAATTAATTAGAAAAGAAGGAAATAAGAAAAAAAGGTTTTTATTTATTTTAATAATTTATTTTTTTTCAAGAAAATTATCCATTTCATTAACTTCATCAATAGATTTCTTGAGAATTTCATGGATAATAACACGAAAATCATCATTCTTACTAATCATAGCATAAGTTTTAATATTCCATATTTTTTCAATAAATGTAGTTGTTAATCTATTTGGTAAATCTTGCTTATTAGCAATTCCTATAATAATTGCATCATCATAATATTTTTCAAGAAATTTTTGCATAATTTTCTTTGTTTCAATTACATTTTGATATGTGGAATCCGTGACCAATAATACAATCCTAGTCCCCTTGAGTAAACTCTTCCATAAGTCAGTAAATTGAATTTGCCCTGCAAAATCCCATAATACGATAGTCCTACTTCCTAATTCATCATAATTTGCAATATCGGCAGTAATTGTTGGCATATATTCAAGATTGGCATCTTCACCAATAATTAATTTTGTCATAGTTGTTTTTCCAACACCACCATAACCTAAGATCGATATTTTAATCGGACCTAAAACTATTTTATCGATAACCTCGCCAAATTTTGAAAAAATTAATCGTTCTCCTTTCCATTTATTTTCAATAAAATACTTTTCATACTCGTTTAAAAACTTCTTAAGTATTGATTCAATTTTAGGTTTAATTTCATCATCTTTATCTTGAACATCTGAACATATAACACAAATGATCCCTTTAGTAATTCCATAAATAAATTTTGAATTTCCTGTTATGGTAGATTTTATTTCAGATTGAGAAATTTCCATCATAAATCCGCTAAAAGCACTTAAAAAACCAGCTAAAAGATCTTGATCAACTTTTGAAGCTCCATATTCACGAAAAATAAGCGATTTTCCGTCGCTAGTCAAGATATTCACATGTTGTATCATATTACTCAATTATTATGGTTTGATTTTGATGAATAGGATTATTAAGATGTAGTTTAATACAATTGATATTTTTTAAAACCTATATTTTTTTGTTATTTTAGGTAATTTGTATTTCAATTTAAGAATCTACATTTTTTATACCTTTTTTATTTAACCACTGACTTAATACTAAATCAAACAATTTTTTGAACTTGTTCATCAATAATCAGAAATATTGGACAATTTCCACAATTTATTAAGTATATCAGATAGTAAATATAATTAGGAAAAAAAACTAAAAAAATATTTATTATTTAGTGAAATATCATGGAAAATAGTTCAAATTCAGATAAAAATAAATTATTAGAAAACAAAATCAATCAATTTGGAACCATATTACAAAATTTTGGATTAAATCTAATCCAAAATATTGGGGAAATGAAACATAGGCTTGAAATTTTAGCTAAAAAAACTGAAAAA
>CAYPTZ010000804.1:0-2220 GCA_964413395.1 uncultured archaeon
TCAAAAGTAGCTAAATTGACATCTTTAGTTGAAACTAATTTTGTTGATTGATAGGCGGTCCCATTTTTTGAGAGCGTATATTCTAATAGAACCCCTGAAATTTTATCAAAGATTTCTAACGCAGTGATTGCAGCAGCAATATCAATATTATAATTAGAAATATAGGCATCATATGAATTTCCCGCATATTCAACAGTTGTTTCATTATATGATTCACCATAATAAGCAATTTCAGCAATCGAATAGATTCGATACGTTTTCATATAATCATAAGATATTGTTGTGTTTTCAGTCGAGAAATGATATACTTCATATATTATACCTGGGAATTCCCCAGTTAAATTTGTGATTTCCATTTTTTCATAAGATTCAAATGTTGCATCTGGTATGTCTGGATTGGTACTTTCAGCTTCAACTTTTGAATATTAGACAAAAAAATCTCCAACTTTAACATTATATGGCGCTAAAGCATTGGAAGCACCGATAAAGGAAAAGCTACAGAGGACTAAAGCCATCAACCCAATTTTTTGTTTTGAATTTTTCATGATAATTTACACCTTGTCTTTTTAATACAAAAATTTGACTATAATTTACTAAATTTTATAGATAGGATATACTTAGAGTGGAAATATATAATTCTTTGGATAAGGGTTCTATTATAGCATACAATAATCCCATAGCTTGCTAGAGCGGAATTCACTTTTTTAAAATGAATTCTGAAAGGTTAGGGAAAAGGAGAGAAAAAACATAAAAAAGTGGTTTTTTAGAGATTTTTCATACAGTGAAGCGCAAATATTAATTCTGCTGAGGTATATGTACATGCCTCACCATAATTACTGTAGAAACTATCATCAATATATGTGACATACTCATCGTAGGTATAACAGATCCCAGGAACAACTGCACCAGGTACAATTGCTTCTTCTGCCCCATATCCATTACCATATCTTGCTTTTAATTGCCCATTATACATATATTTTGGACAATCGTAGTCGTTAGTTGAAACATAGACCAAATCATTCAGAGGATGCATGCCGTACAGCCAGTAAATATATGGTAGACAATCTTTTGTTTCCAATGAACCAGGAATGTATTTCGATAAATAGTATATATCAAATGCTGGCATCGTACACACACCACTCATTCCATATCCACCATACAAATCATACTGAAGTGGCCAAGGAGATTGCTCTAGCTTGTATTGAGGCCAACTATAGGCCCAATTACATATATTATTGATGGTATTATTGAGCTGTGTATCCGAGATCACTTGTGAAAGGCGAGCCAGGAAAATAGGAGCAGCCATTGTATTTTGAGGGTTTATTCCATACGTAGCTTGGGACCCAGAAAACTCCTCAATTATGTGTTGCATTGATTTAATTTCAGTGAAATAGGATTCATTATAAGTTGTCAAGTACAATTCACAAAGAGCTGAGACAATAGTATTATTCGCTCCAGTGTATCCCCAGGAAGGACTATACCCCGTTTCTCTATAAACAGGATCTGTTGTATTATAATAAGAATAGGCTTTTTCAGCTGCATCCAAACATTGATTAGCTAATGTAACGTTTAAATCCTGTAGAGATCGGGAGGCTGCAGCCATAGCGACAACGAACTTCAGTTGAATATCAGTATGATAATCAACATAAACTTGTCTTTCATCACCTGTACCTGGAATATTGTTAGTAGAATTTTCTGGAGCAACTATACTATTATAGATTTGCGGCTGAGCTACGACTCCTGCATAAACTCTTCCATCAGATTGTTGCATACTTAAAAGAAAAAGGACCCCCCATTCTATCTGCTGAAGAATATCGGGTTTTCCATCGGGAAGACCTGTTTGAAATGATTGGGTTGTGATATTTAAGGTTGCAACATCCCTACTAATCGCAAATTCTTCATAAGCCAATGCAAGCATCATCACTAAATGAGATTGAGAGGCAGTAGCAAGATCGTAATCTCCAGCGTCATACCATCCTCCAATAGAACAGGGAATTGGATCTCCAGCATCATATGGCGTACCTTCACATTCATAAGATTGATATCCATCTGCTCCTGCATAATAAAGATCCACCCTTATCGCATCATCTAGATGTGAGGCAGGATGTGGGGGAGCATAACCTCCCAGATCCACATTGGCATGGCACATTTGCCAAGGGATAAAGATATCCAATGCATCTGTCCATAAATCATCAAATATTCCATCGTTAATCGGAAAGT
>CAYPTZ010000805.1:0-2216 GCA_964413395.1 uncultured archaeon
TTATTTTATTATGAATTATTTTATTCTAAAACATTTTATCTATCATATTTAAAGTTATCCAATATTTCCAGTTAAAAATCTTAAATCTTTATAAAATTATCTTTCTTTTTGACAATTTTCATAAAATTTTTTTATTATGCTACTTTGAATACTTTTGTAAGGTGCGATAAACCTCACTTGATGAGGTCCGATGCGCCTTCGTGATTCATATGGGTCGTAGAATTTTAGTACAACGTCGGGGAAAAGGAACCCAAAATTTCCGTTCACCAAAACATAAAAAACGGGGTGCAGTTAAACACATCCCAAACCATTTTGATGGAATTAAAAGCTTTAAAGTTATTGAATTCATTCATGAAGGTGGTCGTGGAACCCCTTTAGCAAAAATTGAATATGAAGATAAAAAACGTGTTCTTTGGTTACCCCCAGAAGGAGTTTTTCTTGGAGACTCTTTTCAAATTGGTCCAAAAACAGAAATTACTGTTGGAAACACTTTAGAAGTCCAAAATATTCCTGAAGGAACTTTAATTTATAATATCGAAATCCTTCCAGGTGATGGTGGTAAATTATGCCGTGCTAGTGGTACAACCGCCACTTTAATGACTCGGGCAGAAAAAGGAGTTCAAATCTTGTTTCCTTCTGGAAAACGTAAGATCATTCATCCAAAATCTCGAGCATCTATAGGTGTTGTTGCTGGTGGTGGAAAAACAACAAGACCTTATCTTAAAGCCGGGAATAAATATCATCAAATGCGATGTAAAGCAACCAATTGGCCTGTTATTACCGCTTCTGGTATGAACGCTTGTTCTCATCCATTTGGTGGTGGTCGAAAAAAGACACCTGGACGTCCTACTACTACCAGTCGAAATGCTCCTCCTGGCCGAAAAGTTGGTATGATTGCAGCTCGACAAAGTGGAAGAAAGACACGTTAATTGATATTTTTAATATTTTTTTTTTTTATATCCATTTCGGGACCATTGGCTCAGCCAGGTAGAGCGGCGGACTCTTAATCCGTTGGTCGGGGGTTCGAATCCCTCATGGTCCGCTTTAAAAAAATTCATAGATAATTTTTCCTAAAAAGGAATTTCAATTACATAATCGGTTTTTAATCAGACTTATTTTTCTTTATTCTAATATTTCAATTTCATTACCTGCTTTCCAGAAGTAGGTGACTTCATCATCAAATACGTTAGGACAAGTGTAGAAACGCAAATGATCCACGAGATCTAAAAAGTGGATAAATTTTTTCTGACAGAAGGGACAGGTGGGATTGGCTGCTTCAGGAATGCTAGTATATTCATCGGGCAGTTCAAACCGGCCTTGGCCGGGCATGTTCAGACGAAAGATGAGCCCTCGATCCATCTGTTTGGCATCATCAGGGATAGTATATTTTTACATCAAAATTTTCTTTATAAATAAAGAATAATATAAAAATCAATCCACTAAACCATTTTGTTAAAATATTATATGTTGCCATTTGTGTTATAAGCCTATAATCGATCTAATCAACTAAATTCAAACAACGATGAATATAAAGGAGATAAATAAAAGATTATAACAGACAATAGAAATTCATTTAAAGTGTAAGTAGATTTTATCAATCCAATAAAAAATAAAAACAGAATTTAGGTAGATCCTAAAAGGAAAATAATAAGAATTTAATCCAAGGTCTTAGATAAAATTTTAAATCTCAATTTATAATAAAATAAATAATCATGGGAATAAAAAATAATAATCAATGTATAGTCAATGAATTAGAGAATGCATTTAAAACTAAATTCAATAATACAAGATATAAAAAACCATATGTAATCTTTGATTTAAACGGAAATGTTACACAATTATGTGTATGGAATCTAAAAATAAAAAATATACCAGATATTATTTGGTCTTTCAATAAATTAAAAATTCTTGAACTTCAAATTGAATTTAATACAATAGAAAACAAATTCGATAAATTACCCTATTTAGAAGAAATTAAAATAAATAAAGGAAATATGCAAAATCTTCCTAATTCAATATTCAAATTAAAACATTTAACTACTTTAACAATATCTAATTCACAAATACGAAAAATTCCAGAAGAAATTAAAAATTTAAATAATTTAAAATACCTGAATTTAGAAAAAAATGAAATAAATAAAGTACCACTAAGTGTATTCAATTTAGTGAATTTGAAGTGGTTAGATTTAAGTGGTAATTTAATTAAAATTATTTTT
>CAYPTZ010000806.1:0-2215 GCA_964413395.1 uncultured archaeon
ATTGTTTGGTCAATAATAATACGATATTAAATTCTGGTGAAGTTGGAATTGCTTTCACTGGGACATCTAACATTATTGAGGGAAATTATCTAAATAATAATGAATATGGGATCACTCTTGGTGATTACACCTCTATCCCTGCCACAAATAACCAAGTTATCGGAAATATAATTTCAAATTCACATGATAGTGGATTAGTTATTATAAATGGTACGTCAAATATATTTGATGATAATTTGCTCTTAAATAATACAAGGGGCATTGTGACTCAAAACCCTGATACGAAATTTAATATGTTTTCTAATAATTCAATTAAGTTTTCCACAGATGGTGGAATATATCTGAATGGAGGGGTGAATAATACATTTGAAAAAAATCTTATCTATAACTGTTCTCTTGGAATAGTTCTTGATAATGATGATTATCTTTGTGAAAATAATACTTTTATCCAAAATTATATTGTCAATCATACAATTGGAATCTTGGTTGAAGGAAATAATCATAATTTCATTGATAATTTAATTTTTGAGAGTAATCTATTGAATGATACTAATAGAGAACAATTCATTGTAATGTCTGGTGATTATTTTGGCCATGACAATCAAACTTTTGATGCTGGAATAAATACTCAATGGACTAATACCATCATTAATATCTTAGATGATTTTGATGAAGATACAATCTTAAGTATAGATGAAATTCTTCTCTACTCAACAGATCCTATGTTGAAAGACAGTGATGGTGATGGTTATTCAGATAATAAAGAGGTTAATATTGGAACCAATCCTATCATTTTTACATTTGCACAAGATATACCTATTGGGGATACCAATCTTGGATTGTGGTATGAGATTAACACTAATAATTTCCTTATTCGATGTATTGATGAAAATCAATTTATTTGGATGATGGGGATTATTGATACAAATGATATTGGATTGCTAAAATTAACTATAAATTCAACAAATCCATCAAACTATCCACTAAGCTCAGATGTTGAAGCTATTCAATATTATATTGTTGAGAGTGATACAACACTGAATAGTATAAATTCATTTTCCCTTGATTTCTATTTCAAAGATATTTCAATTGAAGAAGATGAACTTCTCTGTGTTTTCAAATTAGAAAATGATTTATGGATTGAGGTACCTTCTCAAATATTAGATTTGAATAACAATAAGATAAAAATTGATACTGCTGAATTAGATACTGTATATGTAGTTGGTATAAAAAAAACAAGCATTGATACAACTACAACAACAGATCCTCCTTCAATACCTGGATTTGCTTCATTGTATTTTCTCTTCAGTATTACTGTAATAATGATTGCATGGAAAAAAAATAAATCAATATATAAATAAAGTAAATAAAGAAATAACAATTAGAAGTTATGAATAAATCCGAGATAATAATGATGGGTAAGATGAAAATTCAAAAAAGAAAATCAGTACTAATTTTATTTTTCTTCCTCATTTTTATATCATTTTTTATTTTTCCTATTCATAAAGATAAAAATTCTCAAAATGAATTCAATCAAATACATCCTAAAACAGTAGAAATTCAAAATTCTCCTCTATCATCAAATTTTGTTAATTCAATTCAGATTTATTCAAATGATATTTTAAATACTTCAAATTCTCCTGATATTGTGATAAATTCAACAATTGATATTGTATACAATATAAATATATCTCAAATATTTGATTATTTTATTTTAGTGAATGGAAGTTTACATGATTGGGGTTTTATTTCTTCTAATACTACAACAATTCACTTTTATTTCGTTCCAAATAATACTGGAATTAATAATATATCTCTTTACTTGCGCAATACAGAGAATTATTTAAATATTTCAGATAATATTGAAAATTTCACTATTTATCTCAATATTCTGCCAGATTTAGGACTAGACAATTTAAATCCTTCATTAAAATATTACCTTATTACTATTGGATTAGGTTCTGGTATAGTAATTTCCTTCTCTTTTTCAAAAATAATGAGATTTAAATATAAATCCATTGTAAACAAATATATTAACAGCACATCTGCTGATCCTGGGATACAAATATTGTTTCATAAGGACTACACTCTAAATATTAAGCAAATGGCAATGATTGTAAGAAATCTTAAAAAACTCCCCTATGAAGACTGTTCGATTAATAAATTGGATGAAAAAATTTTCCTAAAATCGGTAAAAAGAAAATACTAATGCAAT
>CAYPTZ010000807.1:0-2214 GCA_964413395.1 uncultured archaeon
TGAGCAGTTATGACGATTTTGATTTACCAGAACCAGCAAAATTTACTCATTTATATATTAGATCTAATAAGGAGTGGATTCAAAATCAGAAAAATTTTTCATTACCAAAATCAATTAGTAACAAGCAATTGGATGGAAAAATGCTTATTAAATATCTCAAAGAAAAAAATCCGAACCATTTTTATATTAGTAGCTAATTAGAACCATTTTTATATTAGTAGCTAATTAGAACCATTTTTTCCTTCGTTTCAATATTAATCCTAACTCCTGATATCTAGTTTTCTGGCGTTTTTTTTTTTCAATTCTTTTATATCTATTAATCCCATTTTAGAAGTGTCTTGGGCTCAAAAACGATTTACCTATAATAGCAAGTGAGTTTTATAATTCTCATCACGAATCTGAGGGGATTCTCGGTGAATATACCATGTTAATTGCTGGGTGACATAAGAATCGAGACAGGTTTCAAGATAGACCGCAATACGGTCGAAATGGCGTCGTTGGGCTTCGGAAAAGCCAGAATTTTTAAAGGGGGATGGCGAAAGGGGAAGAGTACGAAGTTCGGGAAGATCGACCAGATAAAGAGACGTCAACTTCAGACAATCACCCCACTCTTCAGGGATACGACGGATGCAATAATTGTAGAGGACAAGTGATTCAGAAAAATCGGGAATATGTCCTGCCTTGAAATCTGCAAAAATAGGAACAAAACGCTGAGTGATATGGAGGGTATGCAATAGAGGTAACGATGGAAACCATGGGGGAAGAGCATCAAGTAATAAATTTTGAAGCGTCAATTGTTCGAGGGGAGAATAAGGTGTGGCGAGAGGATCGAGAGTCCGGAGGCGATAGCAGGAATCGATAACGAGACGTTTCAAAGAAGGGAGCGAATAGAACGTAGGTGGAATTGAGGTAAGTTGGTAACAGTGTTCAATGTACAATTCTTCTACATGGGAAAAGGAAGTTATCCAAGGAGGAAGATGAATCAATCGAGGTAACAAAATGTAAAGCCGTTTAATAGCGAAGAATGATAGGAGAAATTTGACAACTTCGGGGACAGTTGTAATGGTGTCAGATTTAAGAATCAGATTATTATAGATAAAAAATATCGGCAATGAGGGATAAAGCGAAAGGAATCAGATTGTCCAAGTTGGTTTAAACATCATGGATCTTATTTTCGAGGGCAATATCGCAGGAATGACCAGATATATCTTAGTTATAGAACCTTTTGGCAAAATTATATTGCAATTCTTCGCGATTAAAGGAAAAAACTTGATGAAAGTGCCATCACTAACATTTATTCACAACCAAGAAAAAAACATTAATGTGATCTATTATACGCCTAAATCAATATCTGGATCGGTAGGCAGAGAAATTGAATTTTCTGAAGTAATACTGAGATGTATATAATCTAAAAATCTTTGAATTGCATCCAATTTATATTCAAATGATTATCATAAATAATTATCATTTTTTTATGACGATCTTCTCGAAATATCAGAATGTTTCTGCCATTTTCGGAAAATATGGTGAGATTGTGAACATAGAATTCTCCAACCATAAGTTGGATTTTTAATCATACATCTTTCGCATTTCTATATCACATAAAGTCGGGCCTATTAATTCTTGCCATTTTTCTCCTTTCCAAGTCTGCAATTTCTCATGGGTAAGGAAATATTTTTCTGGAATAGGGTGAGTTCCAATTATCACCTTCATTCCATGCTTTACTTCAATAATTTTTTTAAATTGATTTATTCGAGGACAAGGAGGATATCCGACGATTAATCCAGTTGCTAAATGAATTATTTCTGCACCATTTTTTTTCATTTCTTCAGGCGCATATTCTATATTTCCTCCAGGGCACCCTCCACAAGAGGTAAATCCCACAAGATCAATTTCCTCATTTTTATATATCTCGAAAGCACCTTCACGGTTCTTGAAGGATTTAAGATATTTTCCACCAGCGCAAGTACTATATCGATCACAGATAATAATTCCTATTTTAGAATTCTTCATATAGTGAATTTAATGGAAAGCATTTAAAAAAGATTATGAATACTCATTCATAAAATTCTCTGTTATATTTTTTAACCCTTATTCAAGAATTTCCATGGGATCATAAAGGGTAAGAGACAGGCCTCGCGATGTTGACGAGGTTTAGTAATTTGTTTTGATGCCAAGTTCTTTATAAATTCAACGAGCCATTTTGTACTCATC
>CAYPTZ010000808.1:0-2213 GCA_964413395.1 uncultured archaeon
AGGTTATTTCTCATATTTTTTGGCTTTTTGTTGGTCAATTGTTGGTCAATTTTTTACTAATAAAAAGCCTGTATGAAAACAACTTACAAAATTTATCTGCGGAAAAGTTTTACAAAAAACGATGGTTCGCACCCGATCTACTTAAGGATAACTATTAACAGACTGTCTAAGACCTATTCATTAGACGTGTCCTGTCATCTCTCATACTGGAATGAGAGCAAGAAAGAGGTCAAACCCAACTATCCAAACCAGGAGAAAATAAACCTGGTTATCATCAATGCCCGAAACCGGGCCGAAAAAATCATCTTTGATTATGTACTAAATAATAAGTCGCTGACCTTTGTTGATTTTGAACGTGAATACTTCGCCCCTGTGTTCAAGAACAATTCCTTTTATGAATACATCGAGTATTCAATTAAAGAGACAACCGGCATACTGGCAAAAGAAACCATCAAAACCCACAAGACACAGCTTTCCAAACTCATGAAGTTTCGGCCTCAGTTATCATTCGGTGAGGTTTCCAATCATTTCCTGGACGGATATAAAAAATACATGCTTAAGGAGCTGGGAAATAACCTGAATACATGCAATAAGTCACTTGTCTTTATAAAGGTAATGTTGAATCGTTCTGTTTCCGATGGTGCAATAAAGATCAATCCGATCCGGGAATATAAAATAAAACGTGTCAAAGGTAACAGGGAATTTTTGACCCTAGATGAATTAACTACAATGGAAAAATTACTTAGAGAGAATATACCGAACAGGCTAAGAAATGTCCTGGAATATTTCCTGTTTGCCTGCTATACCGGTCTTCGTTACCGGGATATTAAAAATTTACGATATAGCAATATTGAGAATAATATGATTACCCTTACTATGCACAAAACAAAAGAGCGGGTAACAATACCAATAATATCAAAAGCTAAGGTATTTCTGAAAGAGGGCTTTCCTGAACAAAGAATATTTAGGGTACTAACAAACCAGGTTACCAATCGTTATATAAAACAGCTTGTGAATAAGACACTAATAAAGAAAGGGATATCTTTTCATTGTGCCAGGCATACTTTTGCGACTGTTGGTATCGAGCTGGGGATTCCTATTGAATATATTAGCAGTTTATTAGGTCATAAAGATTTAAAAACTACGCAGATATATGCTAAAATATTGGATTATAAGAAAGTAGAAGTTATGAAAAAATGGGAACAGAATTCTAATCTTAGCTAACGGAATTTATTAATTACAGAAAAATCCTATTAATCCAATTAAAGCTGTAACAAATATTGCAGTCCAAGCTACATATAAGATTTGTCTATGTCTAACTTGTTCCTTCGTCCTAAAACCTTTTTTAATATAATCCTTTAAGGCTTCAGTACTCGCAAAAACATTATCAACATACTCAAATATAAAATTATACGTTTTTATATCAGGATATGGCGTCTCAATATATTTAGCAGAATTATCTTGATAGTCCTTTACTACTTCTTTTAATCCAATTAAACCATGTACTGAAAATCCATGTGCAACTTTAAATGAAAATATATAGGCTTGACTCTTAAGGTAATTCAATAAATTTATTGTTTGAACAATCCTTTCAGTGACTTCCCTCATTTTTTCCCAAAACAACTCATCAGAATCAAGAACTTCCTTTTTAATCAGAAATTTTATTTCATATTTTTCATTAATAGTGTCGTTTGTAAGCTCAATAATCAAATCCTGTAAAAAGTCTTTTTCAAATAGATCACCAAAAATTTGATGTTTTTCACATAATTTTTTGACTACTTTCCTTTCGAATTTGCTTAAGGTCCTCATTTACTTGGATATTATTGTTTTTCAATTGTTGTTGGGCATAGTACTTATTTAATTTCATCTTTTAAATCTAAGAAATAGCTTCGATAGCTTAATATCTCAGGTGAATGTTTTGGAAAAAAATCGAGAATCTCCAAACATGTATAATGACCTTGAAAAATGTAGAACATTGTCCAAATCATGTTAATTATATTGCTTTTATCATCACCCTGCATTGCACTATAGGTCAAATTATTGAAATGTTCAATTAGTGAATAATGATTATATAATCTATAAGCATCATAAGCAAAAGGTTCTGGTTTGTCTTTAAAAAATACTGCCATTTTCCAAGGTTGAAGAGTATCGGTCTTTTTTAATTTTACTTTTCCAGTAGTATTATCAATCTCGAAATTTTCAGGAAAGTAATT
>CAYPTZ010000809.1:0-2213 GCA_964413395.1 uncultured archaeon
GAAAAAAATAGGCATTTCTGATCAGAAAATTCGAGGTATGGTAAGTCGAAATGCCATTTTGTCTGAATTTCCAAACATTCACCTAAGGTGGAGTTCAATAATTTGTCAAACATTGATTATTGAAATGATATTATTTTGGCCAGGGTTAGGAGCCTTTATGATGGTATTGAATTTCAGGGGTGAATATCCTTTAATTATTGGGACTTTTGTCTATATTATCCTAATAATTGTAGTGGGGAATTTTATTATTGATATCATACAAGTAATATTAGATCCACGAACTATATCAAGAAATAGGTATGAAAAGGGCTCAAAACACTCGAAAATTTCATTCCTAATAAAAAATTTTTAATTTTATTCAAATTTTTTACATTTTTACTTTTCAACATCAAATAAATTGTTTTTTTGATTTTCTAATAGATTAAAATTTCACTTTTCTGGGTTATTTAAAATTCTTAGATTCACTATTGAAATTCCCACAAAACCTTCCTATTATGGAAGCTCCATTCATTTATCTTAATTAAATAAATAAATAAATATATTGTGAAACATAATGCCACTCAATAAAAACAACCCTGAAAAATCAATTAAAATCTCCAAAAAAGGAAAAAAACCTTCTATCACAACCAAAATCGATTTGAAGAAAGAATTTCCTGAGTTTTATTCTCCAAACTCCGAGGAATTTGAAATTCAAAAAATACCTCCAATGAAATTTTTTAAAGTGGATGGAAAAGGTGATCCAAACACCTCTCAACTATATCAAGATGCAATGGCTACTTTATATTCTGCTGTTTATTCACTAAAAATGGATTATAAAAAGCAACCAGATGGGAAAGATTATACTGTCCCTCCACTTGAGGGATTATGGTATATGGATACAATGGAAAATTAGATTATGTCTAATAAAGATAATTGGCAATGGACTATGATGATAAGAATAGCTGATTTTGTCCCTCAAAAGGCCATAAATAAAGCTATAGATGTAGTCAAAGAAAAAAAAAGAAAAAAATCCCCTTTAATAGATGAATTACGGGTAGAAACATATGATGAGGGGCTTGTGGCACAAATAATGTATTTTGGACCTTATAATGATGAACCCACAACTATATCAAAAATGCATAATTTCATAAAAAAAAAGGATATAATCTAGATGGGCAGCACCATGAAATCTATCTAAACAACCCTAAGCGAGTAAAACCTGAGATGTTGAAAACCATATTACGTCAACCGATTTCAAAATAATTGTGATCTTGTTATTTTGAATTAGATTTTTGTTTTTTCCTAAAAAAAACTCTTTATGTTGTAAAAATAATTTGCTTTCTATATTAATGAGCTCAAGAAAATAGTTGATTCAATTGACCTGTGAATTGAAAAGAAAAAGGAAAAAATTTTATAAAAAGTTGGTCTGTGCGACAAAGATCCTATGGCTTTTATAAATATTTTTTGCTATATCTTAATTAGTATGAAAAAATTGAAATTTAAATCCCAAAACTCCAATTCAATTTTTTGCAATCGTATAATTTATGGTGTATTGATTTTTATTTTTATATTTTCTCTGATAAATTTCAAAACATTTGGATTAAATTCTAAAGTAGCTGATTCTAAGGCATTCAAAGAAAATTCTACCATATCATTAAATAGATTGGCAAATCCCATTGTGAAATCTGCATATGCTTTCGACTATCCTCGTATAATTATAAATGAATCATCTATTGAAAATTATACTTATTCAGGCTCTGGAGAAAATTGGGATGATCCTTACATTATTAATAATTTACCTATTGGAAGCGAATTAAGGGAAGTGATACAATTTCAAGAAATTTCAAAATTTCTGATCATACAAAATATTGGAATTGAGGCTAATTTCTATAATTTGATATTTTTGAAAAACTGTTCTAATATTAAAATTGAAAATTGCTTTTTTACTGGAAATCAAAATAGGGATCTGCTTTTATCAGTCGATGATTCAATAAACATTGAAATAGAAAATTGCACTTTTTCAAATAGCCGTTATTTATTAAATTTTGATCGTTGTGACAATATCACCCTTAAATCATCTCTTTTTTTAATAAATTTACCTATGCTTTATTTTGATGCTATATTGATATTTGATTCCAATAATATTCAACTACTAAATAATTCTTTGGAGATTGATGCTTTTGTTGAAAATGACCGCTCTTCAGTATTTTCCTTATTCAATAGTAATTCTATAA
>CAYPTZ010000810.1:0-2211 GCA_964413395.1 uncultured archaeon
CATAATACTTCAGAATCTACCCTGTGGCAAGCCACAGGGAATTCTCAAGTTAAACTGGAGGGGTATTTAAAGTACAAACACCCCTCTAATAGCTTAGGACTAAACTATTCTAAACCAGTAACCATTCATCAAGTATTAAAAGATGCCAAGATTTCTTCAGCAGATGTATTTTTTATCAAAACAGGAGATTTAATTGTAAAAGAAAATTATCTTCTAACTAAATCTAATGAGGTTAAGTTATTTCCGGTTATCGGTGGAGGATAGAAAAAATTAGAAATTTAATAAATTACGCAGCGTTTTTGCTGAAAAGAAGCAGTAGGGGAACTCTCTAAAAGTATATACTTTAGATTGTTTTATCTTTTCTTCCTCGTCTTCTAACTTTTTACTCAGCTCACATTTCAAGGGCTTTACTTTTTCTACTATGAAATTATTTATTGCCTTGATTTTTTCAAAAAATTTTCTTATTCTCTTCTAAAAGAAAACTAATCTTATCTGCCGATGAAGAGGAGAAAATCTGCTTATTTTGAGGAACTTTAATATTTAGTATTTTCATTTTTTTTTATAGAATACCTCTATGGCTTAAATACCTACTTCTTCCTTTTTCACCCACAACCCTGCTCTCTCCAAAACCTTCTGCACACCCCCTGGGCTGATTACCTTTTTACCATTATTTTCGTTTCTTATCACTGAAGCTATAGTCCGGCGTCCCCAGTTAGGATTTTTTTTCTTTAGTTCGATTATTCTAAAGGTATATTTTTCTGGGACTCTTCCCAGATTCTTTCTTATATGTTTTTTTGGCCTTCTTATTCCTTCTATACCTTGTTCTAAGTATCGAGGGTACCATCTACGGAAAGTATTTATAGATACTCCAGCATTTCTGCAAGAATAGCTTATGTTATGGATCTTTAAGTAAACTTCAACCATTAGCCTTCTTTGGGCAAAAGTGGTGGGCTTAATATATTTTTTGACTTTTATTCTTTCTTTCATTTTTGACTCCTTAGCTTTGATTTTAGGCTTTATTCCGTCAGTAGTCAATATCTGCGTGACCAGATAATAAAAAAATTTTTAAAAAAAAGAAGGATTTTTGAAATTTATATGGTATTATAAATACAGAAAATATGGAAAGAGGTTTCCGCAATATGGAAATACAGATGGGTAAAAGTGAAAGAATAAAATCTATAGACAAAGCCTTGGATTTATTAGAATTCCTTTCAGTTAATGAGCAAGAAACAGGCATAACTGAAATAAGTAAAAATCTACATTTAGGACTGAGTACAGTTCATAGAATATTATTTACCTTAAAATCTCGAGGCTACGTTATTCAAAACCGTAATACAAAGAAATATAGATTAGGAATTAAGTTATTTACGCTTGGTTGTGCAGTGCAAAGCACAAAACATTTGGTCGAAATAACAAAATCCTATCTTAGACAGTTATCGCAAAGTACTAATGAGACGGCTAATTTGGCAATTTTAGAGGGGAAAGAAGTTATTTATCTTGATACAATTGGGAGCCCAGAAGTTTTAAGGACAGAGATTATGGCAGGGGCTAGGACCCCAGCCCATTGCACTGCTTTAGGGAAAGTCTTGTTAGCTTTTATTTCTGATGGTGAATTTGAAAGTTTATATAAAAGGGACGAGCCACTATCTTCCCTAACCTCTAAGTCTATATCTTCATTAGAAGAATTAGAAAAGAAATTAAAAAAAGTTAAAAAACAAGGTTATGCGGTTGATATAGAAGAATATAAGATTGGTATTAATTGCATAGGTGCCCCTATATTTGGTAGAAATGGAGCCATAGCTGCCATTAGTATTACCGGTCCTGCATCACGTTTTACTATAAATGAGATGGAAAAAGTTAAGGGGGAACTAATGACTATATCGAAAGAAATTTCTAATCAGCTTTAGATTATATAATAAAAATAGAAAGGAAGGATTAAAGAATGGCTAAAAAGAAGTCCCGTTTAGATTTCGCGAAAATGAAAAAGGAAGGAGAACAGGTAGCCTGGGTAACTGCTTATGATTTCCCTACTGCATCTTTTGTTGAGCAAGCCAGTATGGATATGATCTTAGTCGGTGATTCCTTAGGGATGGTAGTATTGGGTTATCAAGGAACAGTCCCTGTTACCATGGCGGATTGTATCTCTCATTGCCAGGCAGTCCGACGAGGAGCACCGAATACTTTTTGTATAGGAGATATGCCCTTTATGTC
>CAYPTZ010000811.1:0-2211 GCA_964413395.1 uncultured archaeon
AAAAGACAAATAAATTTTGCTCTAGTTTTATTTAATGAATCAGAATTCCGTATTCCACTTAATTATAATGGATATAAAGAAATTTAATATTTGGTTGTAATTTCACTGACCAAATCAGTCTATCTTTTTTAATGATTTTAGAATTATCACAAATTTATTGTAGATTAAATAATTTTAATACATGTTCTGAATAAGTATGCTTATTGATCTTAACTAATTCTTTTGGGGATAAATCATTTGCAGGAGATTTTCGATTTATATCAGCACCTTTTTGGATTAACATTTCAATAATATCCCAACTATCATTTTGTGTATTATAATCAAGCATTGCCCGTTCTAAAGCAATATTACCAAATGAATCCATTTGGTTTATACTTGCTCCATTTTCAATTAGAAGAGAGAGAATTTTCTTTCCTGATGAATGATAAGGTGGAGGTGAGATTGCACTTCTTACAGCAAAAAATATGGGTGGCCATTGCCAATCATCATTCGTTCTTAAATGTATATCTGCTCCTTTTTCAATTAGATATTCTACTATTTTAATTTCTTGTGCCCAAATAGCTGTAATTATAGGAGTTTTAGATCGATACCTCTTAGGTTTTATTCCATAAATATTTAATAATCCTGGATTATTTTCGATTAATGACTTTACAGCTTCTAAGTTACCATTTTCTATTGAATTAAATATTTTTTATAAAAATATATTCCTCATCATTTTTTTCTTAAATTTGAATTAGTTTTATCAAACATTTTTAAAATTTACAGAAGCATATGATCTTCTTCAACAATATTGAGTTGAAAATTCTGAAATATTTGTGGTATTATTTCTTTAATTTCTTCCATTTTTATAATTTTATCATATTTTCCAAGATAAATAATTGTAGGAGTTATAATTTTTGAAATATTTAAAAGACCAGAAGCAAAATTATATGTTAAAGCTGGTGCAAAGAGGATAAGTTTTTTTTACCAATTCTGGTTGTTTCGAAGTAAATATTGTAGAGATCAATCCTCCATAACTAGATCCTATTAAGATCCAACCATTTCTCCCAGTAATTATTTTTGATAATTTAGAGGATCGAGTATTAACATTACCAGTAAAATTTGGAGTAAGAATTTCTGGGAATTGCTCTTTCAAAAATCTACCTTTAAATCCATGTCCACTGCTTTCATATCCATGAATAAAAATTATGTTTTTTTAAGAATCCATAATATTAGTTCATACCTCAAATACACATAATAAATAAACATCATGATTTGAAAAATTTTATGTAAGATAATATTTTGTGATAATATGCCCCAAATAGAACTATTCAAAGAAAATCAGATAAAAATTGTGAATGATATTATTTGTGAGCAAGGATGGGGAGATCATATTACAGAGATTAAGGAATTATATAATTGCTTTCAAAATAATTTTTTTCTTCTCTATGAAGGAGATATACCTATTGGAAGTATATTTGGGGTAAAATATGATAATTTTGTTGTTATAGCCTATGTTATTATTTTAGGGAAGTATAGAAGAAATGGATACGCTTCAAAAATGCTAAAAAAATTAATTCTGCACTTTCAAAATCAAGGAGTATCTAAATTTATATTAGATGGAGTTCCTGAAATATGTTCTCTATATGAAAAAGTTGGCTTTCGTTCGATTTGCAAATCTTATAGATTAAGAGGTTCTCCGATTTTTAAAAGAAATTCTAAAATTCGTCCTTTGCGAAAAGATGATTTGCCAACTATTATAAACATTGATAAGAAATATTTTAAAGCAGATAGAAGTTCCTTATTAGAATATTATTTTCAAAATTATCCCGATTTATGCAAGGTATATGTTGAACATAATCAAATCAAATCATTTATAATGGCTTCTCCAAGAAATGGTTTCATAAAAATTGGACCATGGATAGTCACTGATTTTTCTATTGAATTACAAGATATTTTAAAGCAATATGGAACCAAAGATGAACGAGCAGAATTATTCATTTGCATATTAGAATCAAATTCCATTGCTTTATCTATAGCTAAAAAAATAGGACTGAAAATAACTCTATTTAGTTATCGAATGGTAAAAAATTTTCAAATCTTCTTTCCAAATGAGATGATGACTTTAGCTGGGCTTGATAGAGGATAATAAATTTAATTTTAAAATTTTTCTCCTTTTTATATGAGGTTCTATCAAGATTAATATATTTTATAATTTTGGGATTTTTGTGA
>CAYPTZ010000812.1:0-2211 GCA_964413395.1 uncultured archaeon
ATATAATAACAAATGCAAAGGTTGAAGCCATAGTTGGTGATGCAAAGGTAAAAGGAGTTAAACTTTCAGATGGTAAAATAATAAAAGCAGATATTGTCCTTATAAGTATAGGATCTAAGCCTAACACTGAAATTACCAAAAATTCCGGAATTGAGATTGGAGAAAAGGGTTCAATTAAGGTCGATAGATATATGCAAACTAATGATGGAGATATATTTGCGTGTGGAGATTGTTGTGAAAAGATATCTTTTTTTACAAAAAAAATATCAAATATGATGCTTGCTTCAATAGCTTGCAATGAAGCAAGAATAGCAGGTGCTAATTTGTATGAAAATAAGAGAGCGCATGAAGGGGAAATTGGAGTTTTTGCGACAGCTTTTGGAGGAACTGCGTTGGCTAGAGCAGGTCTATCGCTGCATGAAGCTAAGAAAAATGGATATGATGTTGTTACAGGAACTGCTGAAGCTCCAAATACTCACCCTGGATGTATGCCAGGCGGGAAAAATTTGAAAGTAACTTTAATATTTGAGAAAGGGACAGGTATAATTTTAGGTGGTCAGCTAATTGGGGCTAAATCAAGTGGAGAGATGATAAATTTAATAAGTGCTTGCATTCATGAAAAGATGACTGCTTATAATATGGCTACTTTTCAAATGGGAACACATCCTGCGCTGACTGCATCACCAATTACTTATCAGATTAGCAATGCAGCTGAAATGGCAGTTAAAGAATTAAGAAAATAAGTTAGGAATAAATTTTTAAAAAACTTTTAAAAAACTTTTTGAAACACCCTCTTTCAATACTTAGCGATTATGTCACCTAAAAGGAGGTAGTTTATTCATGGGTGACGTTTTCGCTGAACTATTTAGAGATAACAATATCACTGAACAATGACAACACAAGCAATTTGTATATTTGACATTATCTGTAATTTTTCATAAAATTCTACAACAATTCATTCAAATATATCAGTATTGAACAAGTAGACATTTTTTTTTGCAGCAAATATCGTATTATTAGAATATATATAAACAGATAGGACGAAGAATGATTTCTAGTAATTACACTCTTCGTGAAAAAATTAAGAGTTTTTTATATTTGTTTGTACTATCAGAGTTAGTATGGCTTGCTCTTACCTCAAGCTTTCATTTCCAGGAAGTAATAATTGGTATTTCTGTGAGTTTTATCCTTTCCTTATTTTTAAGTAGAAGATATCTTGAATTGGGTTTACCGCCATTAAGTTTGAAAAGAGTTGCATTTTTTATTTTATATATTCTTGTACTTTTTAAAGAGATAATAAAAGCAAATTTTGATGTTGCTTATCGAGTAGTTCATCCTAAAATGCCAATAAAACCAGGTATTGTTATTATCAAAACAGGACTTAAATCTGATATTGCAAAAATGATTCTGGCAAATTCTATTACTTTAACCCCGGGAACATTTACATTAGATATCGTTGATGATGTCCTTCTCATTCACTGGATAAATGTAAGGACAGAAGATATAGCTGAAGCAACAGAGATTATTGGGGAGAAGTTTGAGAAATATTTAAGGGTGATATTTGCATGAGTGAGACAATTTTTTACATCTTTTTAATAATTATAGGGGCAGCTATTATACTTTGCCTTTTGCGCATGTTAAAAGGGCCTACTGCTGCAGATAGGGCAATAGCAGTAGATACAGTAACCACAATTGTTGTTGCTCTTTTGGTTCTATTAGGTTTTTTCTTTAAAAGGTATATTTATTTGGATGTTTCTTTAGTTTATTCTGTTATATCTTTTGTGGGATTGGTTGCTATCGCCAGATTTTTGGAAAAGGGGATTTAAATTGCGCTTAATAATAGGAGAAATTATTACCGGGATTGGGGTTATATTCCTTTTTTTAGGAAGCCTGGGGATATTTAGACTTCCTGATGTATATAACCGCGTCCAGGCGGGAACAAAGAGTACTACTCTGGGGGCTTTTTTAACTATTGTAGGAGTAGGAATAATGCAGCCGGATTGGTTCTGGAAGGCCTTAATTATTGCATTGTTTATTCTTTTGTCCAACCCAATTTCCAGCCATGCTTTGGGGAGGGCTTCCCTTAAGAGTGGAGTAAGCCTATGTGATAGGAGCGTGGTAGACAAAACTGAAGAGTTTGGGAGGTATAATAAAAAATGATGATTTTCATTGTTACTATTTTAGTAATTTTAATGCTTATAGCAGCAATTT
>CAYPTZ010000813.1:0-2209 GCA_964413395.1 uncultured archaeon
GAATCTGAAAAACCCAAACAAAAAATTTCTCCTAAAAAAGTTCCTAAAGAAAAAACTATCCCAAAAAATATGAAAATACCCAAGAGAATTCCTTAAATAAAATTAAAAAAACTAAAATTAAAAAACTAATTAAAAAAACAGGTGTAAAAGGTATTCCAAATCGTATCAAAACTTTTTTTCCTGCTTTCTTAATAATTTTAATTTCATCTCTGCTAAGCCCGTCCCATTTTGCCTTCAGTAATTTCTTGCCAACTTTAATATTTTTATAAAGCCAATCTCCTTCTCTTAATTTTTTAGGAGAAATTTTCTTTATCATACACGATTCATCAACAGATTTTGCAAATAAATAAAAATATGGAAAAACAAAAATGAAAATTCCAAGGAGAAAAAAAACATCAAGATAAAATCCAAAAACCAAAGACAAAATTCCAAAAATTGAAGAAAAATAAATTAACTTTTTTCTTTTGGAAAACTGTTTTTTAAATTCTTTATTAAATTGCTCCTTGTTTCTAAATGCAAGAACAAAACTTGAAATCAAACCATAAACTGCCCCTGTCAACAAAAACAAGAAAATAAACACAAAAAATAATTTCATATTATCTTTAAAATTATTGTAAATAGGAAGCACTGTTCCAAGAGCAATCATTAGTTTTGCATCTCCTCCTGCAAAAACTTTTCCATAATAAAGCAGATTGCCCAATACAAAAAAAATTCCAAACCCTATTAAACCCTGATAAAAAAAAGAAAAATTCCCTAATCCAAATAAACTCCAAAAAAACCTAAAGCCAAGAGCAAAAATCACAAGAGAAAAATTAACCCAATTAGCCACCTCATGAGTTTTCATATCTTGGACCACAGCAAAAATAATCCAAACAATCCCAAGACAAATTAAAAAAATTATTTCAAACATAAAGAACATTAGAAAAAAGAATTTATAAAATTAACACAATCAGACGTTAATATTTGTACTTCTGTATTTTCCGCCTTTTTTATAAGGATGCTTTTTCTTGTCTTTTTTCTTGTCTTTTCTTTTATTTCTTCTTCCAGAACTTGTATCATGATCCATAATAAATCCAATATAAAGTACAATTTAAATTTTTCTAATTAAAATTATTCAGTATTCTCACCAGAAGGACAATCAATCTGCGGACATTGAGCTATTCCGTAAAATCTGTCAACATATTTCTTCTCTGGGTCATATGCAAGACCATAACATGTTTCATCAAATTTATCATTTTCTCCGTCATTAACTTCCCTCATAACACTACAATATTGATATTCTGAATTAGTTGTACATGCAATATTGCAGGCTGTTTTTACAGTATCAATATTATCTGATTTCACCCAAGGAACAATCTTGCTCCATCCCATAGTAAAACCCAAAATTAAAACTACCAAAATAATTAATCCAAGTATCAAAAGAACAATCGTGCTTGTGCTCATACCCTGTCCTTGTTTATTTCTTATCATCTTATCCTCTTTATTAAAATAAATAATCAAATCTTATTTAAAAATGTTTCTTTCTGAAACTTCTCAAAAGTTTCCAGAATAATCTACTGAAAAAGAAACTACTTTTTTAAAAAACTCGAAATCAAGATTAATAGAAAATTTGTTTTTAAGAATTTCATCATAGTAATTCAAACCTGGATTCTTTTCAATTTCAATATTTGCCTTTTCCATTTTTTTTACTGGCTGAAAAGATTTATTCAAAAGCACACCAGAATAAAAAAAGCTTCCAATAGCAAGAGCACAAACTACGAAAACACCTATAACTAAAATTGTCGTTGGAACATCTCCCCTTTTATTTCTCATTTATATCACTTCCCAAAATCCATATTTCAATTTTATCTTTGTTATTTGCATTAATGCCAAAAGCGAATTCTGTTTTTTCCTGAATCCAATCAATTGAATCCTCTTCAGAAATAACAATTTTCTGCTTTTCAACTGTTTTTGATTTTCCCATAAGAGAAGAAACATAAATTGAACTTACAATTAAAAATATAATCACTAGAGTAGCAACCACCCATGTGAGTGCATCACTAACCTGCGCTTTTTTATTTTTCCTAAAGAAAAAGAAACTGCAGACGCTTTGCGCCGAGGACTCGCCAAAATTTTTAATTTTGAGCGTTTTATTATTAACTACATTACACTTTAACATTTTTTTCTGCTTTTCCAACCCCCACCAAAATTTTAATTAAATATTGTTTTC
>CAYPTZ010000814.1:0-2209 GCA_964413395.1 uncultured archaeon
TCTGTATTGAGGGAGAGGCTGCAATTGGTAAAACTTCATTCTCTTTTCATTTCATAGAATCAAAAATTAATAAGAATCATCCCGCGATTTTAATACTCGGTAAATATCTTACGTATAATAATCCAATTGAAAAACAAATTTTAGAGCAATTGCAAATTAAAAATACAACTTGGACAGAATTTCTAAAAATCTTAATTACAATCTCAAAAATTGAAAAAATACAAATTCCAATTATAATTGATTGTTTACATGAAGTTTTCGAGAACAGAAATTCGATAAAATATATGAAAAATAATTTACCTCGATTAATTGAGTCGTTATCTAAATATCCTGAAATAAAATTGATAATTACTTATCGAAGATTTTATCGTTCTTGGATATGGAAAAAAGAATACGGTGAAGAAGATAAGATAATATATACTGATATCTATAATATTGAAAAAATAATTGAAAAGTTCGAAAAACACTACAATATAGAATTAGATTTAATTTCAGACAATATTAGGCATAATATTCTTAAAAATCCTCTATTATTACGATTATTTTGTGAAATAAATGCCAAGAAAAACCACAAAAGTAAAAATATTTTAATAGAGGAATTTTTTATAAACACAATTTTTGATGAATATATTGAAATTATTGAAGAAAACTTCCTAGAAGAGTTAAATAAATATCCGAATTCTAAGTTTTTGTTAAAAAAAATTTACAAAATTGCGAAATATTTGTGGATGAACAAAAAAAAAGAAATAACAATAGATGTTTTAAGTGAGATTTTAGATGGTAAACCGGAACATCAATTAGAATGGAATAATAGCATAACAAAATATTTTATTTGCAAAAATATTTTATATCAAATATCTCCAAAGTGTGATGAGGTGGTTTTTTCAATTGATTTATTTGTAGGATATTTAATCTCAAAATATTTGATTGAAAAATATAAAAATTCTATTAAAGGGAAGAATACCCTATATTCTTAAATATCAAGTTTATATACGTTTGAAACAGAAAACACCATTAATTGATGATATTCTAAAAAATTTAGCATATTTACTTATATGTTTATATAATTTTCCAATAAAACGCATTCAGAATTTAAGAGTTAATAATAAAATCATAACTCAAATTATCTTTAGCTTACCAATTGAAAAAATTACACCCCATATTAGTAACTTTATTATTGAAAACTGGATTGAAATTGTAAATGAGTCAGAAATTATGGAATTAATTTTCAATAGTGCAGCAATTATTGAATATCCTTTCAATATAAATTTCTTTGATGTCCAGATGCTAAGAATTCCAATTATTAAGAGAAATTTTTTATTAAACCAATTTATTAATAATGATTATGGTTTCTGGAAATTTCATTTAAATAAAATAGAGGAAAATTTAGATTCTGATTATATTAAAAGTCCATTAAATTTCTCGATGAAGTTACGATTATATATTTGGAGTTTATCTAATATTGAGAAAAGTTTAAGAGATGATATTGAAAGATCACTATATAAATTTAATTTGAAATTTCCCAATATTTTTAGTGAAATAAAATCAATATTTATTTCTTATAATGACCCAAATATCATTTCAAGACTAAATTCAATCAATATCTGATAAATTTGGGTATTTTTTTAAGCAAAAATAAATTTATTCTACAATTTTACTCGAATTTCCGAAAAATGAAAAAAATACTTAAAATTTTAATTTCCTCTATTATAAAGTGCGATTGGAAAGTCCATAGAATTACAGCGGAACCAAAGATCCTGTTTATTCATTGATTTATGGGAACCTTCCGTATGCATGTAAATATTTCTAATTCCTTTAAAATACCCATTATTAAAAATTTAATTCCTTCTTGTTCATTTCTCATTGTAATCATCTATTAATCTATTTATTTGAATTACTGGTTTCTCTGTTAAAGAATTTGATAGATTATCCAATATATGGGATTGATTTAAGTAATAATAGGATGAAAATAGAGATGGAGATGATAAAACCAAAATTAATAAATAAATAAGGCAATATACTTTTAATTTTTAGCGATCGAATTAGAAATAAAGAGAATATTTTGAAATCGAACTGTATGAATGTATTCAAATCAGAACTTAACAAGATAATAGTTTGAATTCATCTTGATTAAGAAATTTAATATCAATTTTTTAATCTGAAGAAAAAATTCTTTTCAACTGCACAGTGTGAATGGAAATTTCATACA
>CAYPTZ010000815.1:0-2206 GCA_964413395.1 uncultured archaeon
ATGAATATTTGAATATTTTTGAGGAAATGATTTTGTCGGAATGTTAACTTGTAGACTTAAGATTTTTTTTTTTTTCCATGTACATTCATAATTTTACAAATCCTTGATGATTCATAATATGGAAATTGTTATTATTAAAACTTGTAATTATTTTAAAAAAATATATTAATCTACTTAGCTGTATTTGTAACCTTAATTTTCTACTTGATCATTTATACATCCATCTACATAAAAGAAGTTACATAAAAATGGTATTAGATCCTGATTTCAAATCCATCCACCAACTTATACAAAATGTATATCATATTACTGAATTTCAATTCTATGATAGCTGTATTTATGTTTTTGTAGATTCTGATGAAAATATATGTCTAATGGACTCAGGAAATGGTCGATCTTTCAACGCTGTTGAATTAGCTCTGGAATCAATTAATTTAAATATATCTAATATTACTACAGTAATTTTAACGCATGAACATTTCGATCATATTTTTGGAATATATGAGCTTTTGGATAGATGTAAAAATAAAAAACTCCAAATTTTTGCCCATCCAGTTCCTTGTAATATCCTAAAAAAAGGTGTAGGTGATCTTTTTAATTTATCCCCTTTAGGTTTAACACTACGTCAATTTCGAATTAACTTACGGCCAATCAAAATACTTCCACTACAAGAAAATGATATTGTTCTCTTTGGAAACATGAATTTTACTATCTTAGAATGTCCAGGTCATAGTCCAGGATCTATTTGCATATACGAAAAATTTAAGAAAATCCTTGTTTCAGGTGATGTAATTTTCTCTGAAGGAGGATATGGTAGAGTTGATCATCCATATGGTGCTTCACTTCCCGATTTGAAAAACTCAATTTCACGATTAAATAAATTGAATATTCTCCATCTTTTTCCTGGTCATGGTTTACCTGTGGTTGACATAGCTATAAAACACATTCATCAAAGTTGGGAGAATATTCATAAATTAAGTAAAATTTAGTTCAAAAGCAGTAATTAAACCATTGAAATAAGAAACTAAAATTGTGAAAATAAATAAAAAAATTATTCTTTAGTCATTTCTGCTACTTGGGCACCACAACCTTTCATTTCTGCTCCTTCTGCTCGCCCAAATATTTCCATAATTTTACCCTTCTTTCCACATGGACAACAATCTTCTCCAATAATGCGAACAATATCGTCCTGTAGAATAGATATTCCTGCATAACTATAAGCAGATGGATTAATAACATTCATCAATCCTTTTTCACCAATTGGAACAGGTTCCATAGTTTCTACATCTCGAACAATAATATCATTCCATGGGAAAATATGTTTATTATGGTGCTCACATTCTACAAAAGCTGCATCAGTTTCAGTAAATGAATATACATCACGAATATTTTCAGGTTTAATTCCAAAAATACGATCAAGATCTTTACGAAATTTATCAGGAGAGACCGATTCTCCAGTAAACTTTTTCCAACCTCCACCACTACACATTACCGTTTTCTCGCCAAGATTGAAAGTTCTTCCTGATTTTGCATTAATTCCTACAGTTGTTCCATAAATTAGTGGTATAGAACCAAGTATCCACCCGGTACCTTTACTCGCTGGGTCAGTCATAAGAAATTTCATAATTGTTTCTGCATCAAACTCTAATCCAGGTCTCCCTCCTGGTCCAACTTTACCACTTGGTTTAAGTGCGACAACTCGATCTTCAGGGGGTAATCTATTACCTACATCAAAAAGATATAGAAAATGAGACATTGTCAATGGAGGACCTTGTTCATCTATAGTATGATGAACTCCTGGGGGCATATAGCACATTGACCAAACATTATTCTCTAATGGAATAAATTCATAAATTTCAAGTTCAAATGCTCTGAAAAAACGTTTGAGATTAATTAAATCTCTCCCTACCATTGAAGGATCTCCACTTGTTCCACTAGATAAACTCCAAACACGAATATCTTCTTCAGGAACACAGATTAATTCTTTTGGACGCCCACTATTTTTTTTAAAATTTGCTGTAGTTAAATATGGTATATTTTTTATATCATTATAATTCTTTAAATCTCGATTCGGATTGAAATTTTTTTTTTTGCACATTTGTCGATAAAGAGCACATTTTTCCATTTGGTGTTTAGTTGTTTCTATTATTGCTTGAAAAAGCTGGTCTTTTAAAACTTCTTTATTTTCTTCAAATAATTTCATTCC
>CAYPTZ010000816.1:0-2202 GCA_964413395.1 uncultured archaeon
TTATGAACTGTCTTACCCTCTTTTGTGCCAAAACAATAGGGATCATTAGAGTCATTTTGACAAGAGTCGGTTGTATAATCCGCAATGAGGGTTATTTCAGATTAAATGATCTTCAATTCTTTCAATAATGCGATATGACTTAAAAGGACAGAATTCCAAAATTTTTCAGTTTGGCTTTCCTTAACCAGTTCATTTAAGCACCGAGATAAACCCGGTTGATCAGGAAAAAACCGTCTGATTTTAGAATTAGAAAAAATATTCGTTTTAAATTTTTGAAAAGAATAATTTGCATCCTTACATGCTTGATTCATCAATCTACCAACATTATTAGGTGATAATCCTGTCGATTGAATGAGAGATTGATATAATATATAAACAGCATACGAATATCCACTTCTTTTTTGGGGAAAATTTTCTAAAACACTTTTTTCGATTATTTTCAGAAGGTCTTTTAACATGGGAATATTAATTAGTTTGGGGGTTATGAATCCTATATCGGCGGGAACCGATGGATTTCCTTTAATATTTGATGTCATATATTAGTGGAAGAAAGCTTAGCTTTTAAATAATCCCCTTTATTCTGCCATAATGTTTAAATATTTAATAAATATATTCAAAATATGCTAATGCGAAGAAAATGTAATTGAATTTGGTTTCAATAACAAAGAAAAAGTAAGATCAATGAATTACATTGATAATGTTAAAGAAAAGAGATTTTTAATTCTTTTCAACTATTAATCATATATATAAAATATGGATAAATTCTAAAATGTATGATGAAATTGATTTTTTAATTATTGGCTCGGGAATTGGGGGGCTTTCAACCGCAATTTCACTCCAAAAATATGGTAAAGTTTTATTAATTCTTAAAAGAGATTTTGAAGATTGTAACACTCAACATGCTGCTGGTGGTATTGCCTGTTCAGGTCCTTGGAGTAAAGATTATGAAGGACATATTAGTGATACGCTTATATCAGGAGATGGACTATGTAAAGAAAGTGTTGTCCGGGATATTATTAATAAAGGAACTTCTAGACTTGAAGAATTAATAAAATGGGGTGTAGTATTCGATAAAAAAGATTCTGGTAGATATGATTTGGGCATGGAAGGGGGTCATCATCAACGTAGAATTCTCCATACTGGTGATCTAACAGGTCGTGAAATATTAAAGACTTTATTAAAAAAAGCTCAATCATTACCTAATATTGAATTTAGAAAACATCATATTGGTGTGAATTTAATTGAAATTGATGGCTATTGTGTTGGAGCTTACATATTAGATATTAATTCTTCAAAAATTTATACGGTGAAGTGTAAAGCTGTAATATTAGCTACCGGTGGAATTGGAAAAGTCTATTTATACACTAGTAATCCCGATGTTTCATCAGGTGATGGGATAGCAATGGCTTCACGAATTGGCGCTGAGATTGCAAATATGGAAATGATTCAATTTCATCCAACATGCTTATATCATCCTCTTGCAAAAAATGCTTTAATTACTGAGGCTATCAGAGGAGAAGGTGCAATTTTAACCGACAAAAGAGGTAATCGTTTTATGGAAAATGAACATCCATTAAAGGAATTAGCACCTCGTGATATTGTTGCTCGAGCAATTGCTAAAATATTAAAGGAAACAGGCGATGATTATGTTTATCTTGATATTTCATTTAAAAATGCTGAATTTCTTAAAAAACGATTTCCAGGTGTATATAATATATGCTTGGAATTTAATATAGATATTACAAAAGATCCAATTCCTGTAGTACCCGCTTGTCATTATTCAATGGGAGGTATAAAAGCAACAATTGAAGGTAAAACTAATGTATCTCGATTGTTCGCTGTGGGTGAATCTGCCTATACTGGTTTACATGGTGCTAACCGGTTAGCTAGCAATTCTCTATTAGAGGCTTTGACATGCGGTAATCTCTGTGGTGAATATATTGGCAATAATCTAAAAGAATATCCTAAAATAGCTTCTAGTGTCCCAGAATGGTCCACATATGGAATTACTGATTCAAGAGAAGCATTTGTTATTACATTTAATTGGAGAGAAATTCGACAAATTATGCAAAATTATGCTTCAATTGTGAGATCTACCAGTTATTTATTGCGAGCTAGAAATAGAATTAGCTTGATTCATAAAGAAGTTGATAATTATTATTGGAATTTGAGAATATCTAAGTTGCTTGCATCCTTTCTCTA
>CAYPTZ010000817.1:0-2198 GCA_964413395.1 uncultured archaeon
CGGTGGTCTCAATTTATTACCTAAAAATTCATCTGATGATAACCGGTTTGAGATAGGAACTAATATTTACCTTTTACGAAATTCAGCTAAGAAGATTAAAGATACAATTATTTATGGATTACCGTATTATAATAAGAATTTAGAATCGATTTCTTGGGAAAATTTTAAAGAACAAATATTGAAAGAATTTCAGGTCAATATAAATAAAATATTGAAATCAAAAAAGAAATCTTCAAAACCTACTAAACTAATTTTTATTTCACACACTATTCCTGATCAAATTGATGATTTTTTAAATATTTTTGAAGATAAACGTATTGATTTTAAAGGTTTCTATTGGGGACATATACATACAATGACAAAAGAAAGAAATCTAGAAATTAATGCCAAAGGAAAATTCATAAATATAATGCCTGAAATGAATAATTGGGTAGTACTTGAACTAAAAGTATAATTATTTTGTCCCGTGAATAAATCAAAAGGAAGTTTTTAATAATGATCCTTTTTTTTTTCATATGATACAATTCTAAATATTTATTTTTCCATATGATGCAATGTGTTGATTAAACAAAGACAAATGGAAATATTTTTATTCATATGGATTTCACATAAAATTATAGCAATTAGAGTTTAAAAAAATGGCAATCTCAGAATATGACCGATTTGAACAGAAGAAGGTTCAAGAAGTAAAAGGAAGTTATTATATTTACTTACCTAAGAATTGGTGTACAAAATACGGTGTTGCAGAGCAAAAAAAAGTCTTTCTTCGTCAACTAGCCGATGATTCATTATTAATTCGCTCAAATTCGAATGCATTAGAATTTGAAACACAATATATAATAAATCTTGACCTTGATATGGAAAGAGATAAAGAGATCTCAAAAGAAGAATATGTTGATTATTTATTTAATTTATACTTAACTGCTTACATAATAGGATATCGTACTATCATTCTAAAAAAAAGAACAAAAATTCCCTTAAAAATTAAAAATCGGATTCATAAAATAACAAGAAAACTTTATGGGATGGTTGTAATCTCTGAAACGGAAGAACAAATTGTTGTAGAAGAACATTTGGATGAAATTGATCTTAGAATTTTAAGTAAACAATTGTTGACTAAAGTAGGTTTGTTGATGGATAATTATGTGGAATTAGTAGAAGAACTCACAGATGTCAAGGAAATTGAAGAAATGGTTGATGAGATAATAGAGCAAGACAATCAGATTGATGAACATCGATATGCCATTGAAAGATATGTCCATCAAATTTTAATTTATCCTACATTGGGGAGAACAATAAATGTTACTTCTGTAGAATGTCTTCACTATAGTGAAAACACTCGATTAATTGAAAGAATTGGGGATCATATTACTAAACTCGCGAAATTATTAAAGATACAGCCAATCCATGATAAAAAATTTGTGATAGATCATTTACATGGAATGGTCAAATATTTCCATACAATACAAGATTATTATTGGCGAAAAGATTCGTTAAAATTCTTTGCATTAACTCGAGATATTAAAGAATATTCTGATGAAGTAAAGGATTTTATTTATCAAGATCATCCAGATACAGAATATTTAATACCTATACGTCGTGTTTGTAATATTTGTGGAGATATTGCAGAAATTCGAATTAACGATATTTTATCACGACAACAAGCTAAAGAAACTCAATCACATAATAATGAAGATAAAGTCTAAACTCTACTTTTCTTTTAAATTATTAAAAAAAAAAATTTTGATTATTTTTTTCCTAATCCTTTAAAGAACACATAACAAAATGTTCCATCTGGCTTTGCAGTTCTATGCAAATCCTTAATTCCCTTTATCCATAATTCTTCAGTTAGTAATTTTTGATTTATCGCTTTTTCTTTCACTCCCTCTACCATTGGAATAATTGTTTTTTTAATAAAGCCATCTACTAATGCAGGTTTAGTTTCATCAATATATATAAAAAGAGGAGAAATATGAATCTCATTAAAACCAGCATTGTTTAATAATGGATATAATTCTCTACCAATTAATGAATTTCCTCCTAAAGATGCTTGAACTTCAATTAGTGATTTCCAAGCCATTAAATTTTCTCTAGTTTCTGGATGGAAATAACAAGATCCATGATCTCCTTCAATAACTGTAATAGTTCCTCCATTTCTCAATACTCTTCTTAATGAATTCAAAGCTTTTACAGGATCT
>CAYPTZ010000818.1:0-2197 GCA_964413395.1 uncultured archaeon
ATCGCAGAATTTAATGAAAAAAAATGAAAAAACTGCTATCTTACGAACTCAAGAAATTGATAAACTTTTTTCATTAAATTGTACTTTAGAAATTAATGAAAAAGATTTGGGTGTTTGCATTTGAGTATGCTGGTATTGCGAAATTTGGAGGATTAGGGGAAGTATCTGCAAACCAATGCCGTTCGTTGGCAACCGATTCTGAAATAAAATTAGAAGTTTTTTTACCTTCTCATGGACGTCATAGACGTCTTCAAGAAAAATTGAACTTGCAACCTTTATTGGAATCAGATGGAACAAAATTAAAAATACAAGGACATTTTGATCCATCATATTTTGGTATGAGCTATGGGGATGAAATTCATGCTCGTTCATTTACAAAATTTCAATCCTATACTGATGTGACTTATTTTGAAGTGGAGATTTGGCATGGAATGTTGGATGGTGTATCTGTAAATTTATTAGTTGGTTCAAATGTCATGGCTGCAAGAATTTTAAATGATCATGAGGTCTATGCTGCTTCAACATTGAATGCAAAATTAGGCCTTTTTTCTCTCGTTATGAAAGAATACATGAGATATTGTATTTTCAAGGAAGAAGCGTTGATACCTGATATTATTCATATTCATGATCATCATCCAGTAGCTGCTCTTTTATGTTGTCGTCAGGAATTGAATAAAGTTGGGAAAGATATTCGTACTATCATAACAATGCATTTGCTAACATGGCCTAGTCGGCATTTAGAGTTTTTCTGGAAATGTGGAGTAAATAATGAACCCATGCTTGTTCAAATTGGGGCCTATCGAATATGGAAAACTATTTCTGAAATCTTTGAGATGTGTAAGGAAGGAAAAAGTATAAATCCTACTCTTGAAATAATAGGATGTGCTGTTGCTGATCGGGTTATTGCGGTAAGTGAAAATTTTCTAAATTCAGATATCATACCAAATTGTGGCAAAGATATTATTAGGTTTAAATCCAATTTTACTTGGAATGGATGCGACTGGGATTATGAGTTAAATAAAAGAAAAGTTTGGGAAAAATATAAGGAGTATATTCCTGAAAAAACTCTTGATAATCTTGAGAGAAGTGATTTACGAAAACTTTTCTTAGAGAACGTTATAGGAAATTTACCTGATGATGAACCTCGAATTAATAGTTTAGAATTACAAATGGTTATATCTGAAGAGTTTAAAGCACCTCCATATCATAAAAATGGAACTGTTGATTGTTTTGATTCCGATGGGCCCCTTATTTTAGTTACTGGGAGGGTATCTTATCAAAAGGGCGTTGAAGTCATTTTTTATGCAATTCCTCATATAATTAAATTAATTCCTAATGTGCGTTTTGTCTTTTTGATGGTACCGACCCCTTATTCTATCGAAGATCTAAGAGAATATATGGTAATTGCTCGAAAATATCCAAAAAATATTCGATTTCTTTTTGGTATTGCGGGAAGCATATATTTACTTGCTTATCTTTCAGCGGATCTTTATCTCTGTCCAAGTCGTTGGGAACCTTTTGGAATAGTTGCTTTAGAAGCAATGGCTTCTCGAATTCCTATTGTTGCGACCTATGTTGGTGGTTTAATGGAATCTATTATCCATTTTGAATCCGATCCAGAAAATGGGACTGGTTTATTGGTTCCTAATGAGGATGGAGATGCTTTGAAATTTGCGATTGTTGCTTTACTTTCTTCAATGATTATCTCTGAAAAAAAAAAAGAAGATGATTCCTTAGGCTTGAAAGATATTAAAGATCTTTTAAAGTATATAGTTCATCCGAAATTATATTCTGAGGTAAAAAAGGATCTTTTATTTGGATTTAAAATCAGAGAAAATGCCTATCGGCGAATAACAACCACTTTTCGATGGAAAATTGTATCCCAAAAATTGAAGAAAATATATTTAGATTTAAATTATTAAACAATCAAAATAGATAATGAAAGTCTTTTAAATGGATATGGATAAAAAAATGTCAAAAGAACCTCATTGTTTAGCAATTCTTGAAGGAAAATCCTCAAGAATTATTGTTGATGATAATATATGTGAAAAAATAAAGACTCATAAAAAATCTCCATTATTTATTCTTGGATTTGCAGGAGTTGGCCTCATTGGAACGTTAGTTGCTAATGAATTAATAACTCAATTAAAAATGAAACAAATAGGAAAAGTATTTAGTGAAGATTTACCTCCAATAA
>CAYPTZ010000819.1:0-2193 GCA_964413395.1 uncultured archaeon
CTCAGTCTCAACTGGCAAGTTTACAAGCGCTAGTTCAAATGGATGCCCGTTTACTACAACATGTTGGATCTGAGTCGATGACGGTAGAATCTGAAATTGCTCTCTCCCGCCTTGCTTTAAGTGCTCTCACTTCTAAACTCCGCACGTATATTAGTGGAGAAAGTTTAGCTCGGGTGATTCAAACTTTTCGGATGAATACCCTCTTGACCGAAGGCATGATTCAAGTGGCCTTGGGCTTCATGGCGGAATCTGAAGTGAAGGACGCCTATCTCGGAGCTACATTTATGGATGCCAAACTCCGCATCATCCATTATGATAATATCGTTCTAACTGAAATGGAGCGGCGGGAACGGATTGAAGATGCTCTTTGGACCGATCGTCATCTGAGCTGGCAAGATTTCTTGGTCAAAAATCGGGAAGCCTTTGGTGTCCCCGCAGATTGTGAACAATATGTTCTTAGTGGAATCAAGGGGGTAGGGTTCATGAAGGCCCAAGAAAATGGCCAGATGGAATTTCTTGATCTTAAAGGTAACCGGAAATATTTCTCTCGGGCTAGTACCTATCAAGTCATGGCCGTAGCGCTGCGATCTAACTCTTTAATAGTCGTGGATCCGAAAAAATCTCCCTCTGGACAAACAGATAATGATAATTCTCAAATTCAGAGTGCTTCAAGTAACCCTTTTTCAGAATATGTGGATAATTTACATTTCGCTGATTCGATACTTGTATCTGATATGCTTGTGGAAATTAACTCGTATGATTCGACATTATTTGAGAGACTTCCTGAAGGAAAATTAAAACAAGCTTTAAAAGTTCAAAAAATATCCATGAAAGATATGCTGAGTCCAGAAAATATTGGATATTTCTTCACTAGCATTCCTGATGGTGAAGCATTAATCGAAATCGATTATTCGAGAGTATTCATGTTTTCCCCAAATCTCAAACAAGATTTAGAAATTTGATCACAATATTTTATGACCAGATCTTATGCTATGACTTCTTTATCCTCTGTTTGCTTTAAACTTAAAGAACCAATTGAGAGTCTTTTAAATCTTCATAAAAAATTTAATTCCCCTCAATCCAATATTGCCCTTGTTTTTTCTTCTGGTGACATGGCTGAACTTATTGAATCATGTGTTTCTATACAGGCTTTATTCCCTTCCTTAAACGATAACAAAATTAGCTCTGAAGGTTTTGGATTGAATATTTTAAGCGACATTATTCAGAGTAATTTACTCGCTACCACCTTACCGACTGAATTCTTCCAAGAAATTACTGATAATTGGCTTATAAAAACCTCCGGGGAGTTAAGTCAATCATTAAATACCATACTTATTGAGGCAGGGTTGCCATCTTTGGACCAATATATTTCAGAAGGCCTTCAAAGTCCCACATTCCAAACCACTAAAAGTTACCAATGGCTAGTCCATCTCAAATCTCTCAACACACAAATCATTACTCCTAAAATGGCTAAATATCGGTTTACAATTCGTGGGGATCGCCATTTAAGTATAAAACGACTTAATCATTATGCTGTGACTATTAAGGCTATAGAAAACCATTTGAAAAGCTATGGCCATGTTATCCAATTGACCAAAAAGCCAAGTTATTTTGGGAAAATTATGGATGCTTATTCCCAACCTACTCATGATAAAGCAAATGGGGAATCCTATCGGTATCTTGACATCAGATTGATGAGTCTTTTCGAAGATACCTTTAATGAATTTCTTAAAATTTTTTCTATTTGGGAAAATCCTCAATCCTATGGGTTATTTAATTTGTGGAACCGTGGAGCTTTAGAAAATCAATGGAATGATGCTGGATTAAATGCTCAGGGAGAACCCAAATTTGCCTATCGCATGGATTGGAATTTATATGCCAATGATTTTTCCTGGCAAGATACCTCCAGTGTTCATCACTTGGCCTATCAAGCGCAATTATCCAGTGTCCGCCATGTCATCAATTCAGAAAATTATCAACGACAATCAGGGCGAATTTCGCATGATATTTACCGCATTCGAAGAACTTCCTCTGGTATCCCTATTTTAGATCCCGAAGGTCATTTTACCTACGATTTCAATACAAAATTACGCGGTCGGGGCTCCGATGAACATGAATTTAATTTACAATTCGCGGACGAGATCAAATTGGGACCTAATAATCAAGAAATTCGTGGTATTTCGGGAACACATA